>DASUMO010000418.1:0-35117 GCA_036277695.1 Chitinophagaceae bacterium | reverse complement strand
TTTTAATTTCTTCCGAAATGGCAATCGACTCTTTCTTTGATTCGTAGATCATGAAACTCAGCAGTTCCGAAAGTTTCATCACCACCTCGGGTGTTTTATCGGATTTCTTCCTTGCCAACCCATAAATATTGTTTAGCGTATTAAACAGGAAGTGAGGATTGGTTTGATTTCGCAAATATTTCAATTCTGTTTCCAGTTTATCCTTTAACAGGTTTTTTTCCCTTTCCTTAAATGCTGCCTGCATGCGGAGTAGTTTGAACGCAATGGCTATGCCTGTAACATAACCCATGTCCAATACCGCTATCAATGTGTTTTTTGGATCAAAGAAGGACAGACTGGATGACAGAGAATAAATTTCAGGAATTACCAGGTAATGAAAAATAACACGGAAAATTAAGAGTGACAATACTAATATAAAAAGCGGAACGATTATTCTTTTGAACAAATCTAACCTGTCGTCCATTATTTTTTGAAGGCCCGACAGTATGAAATAATACACGGCCAGCAGTTTGGGGAGCAATAATACAAGGGATGTCAGCACTGCCATCAAAACCTGCTTGCTTACCGGTATTCCTTTCATGGCTGGAGCCATCCAGGTATAGTGCAGCAGCGCGTCCTGGATAAGATACACAAGCCAGAATGTGATATGTAACGCGGGCCTTTTCACCAAATTCAAAAGTCGCAAATATTTTTCTTTGCTTTAATCATTAACACCAACGGCTGCTATTGTCCTATAAAAAGCAGGTTGCCTGGTATGAAGTTAAGATTGCTACCGGAAGCAGGAATTGTTGAAGCAGGCTTATTGCCCCTTGCCTGTTAAACAGTAGTTTCCGATGTACAAGATCTTTCTGTTTGTTGGAAACGACCGGTGGTTGATTTTTGATAAAACCTGCCGGAACCGGAAATAACTTAGGCGAAAATGAAAATATGAGAAAGGGAATCATTCCGGCTATATTACTGGCAGGGTTTATCGTAGGCAGCCTGGATATTCTTTTAGCATTTTTAAGTGCCTACCTGCAAAGAGGAACAACCCCTGATAAAGTACTACGATATATTGCGAGTGGTGTATTTGATAAAAAGGCTTTTGCAGCCAGCAACACTTCGATGATTGCCTGGGGTTTATTTTTTCATTATGTGATTGCCCTGGGATTTACTATGATTTTCTTTTTTATTTTTCCCAGGATAAAATGGATGGCAGCCAATAAGGTGATCACAGGCATATTGTTTGGTATAGCCGTTTGGGCAACCATGCATTTTATTGTTGTTCCGCTAAGTCATACCCCGGGGGGTGGAAAATTTCAGCTCGCAAATATGCTAAAGTCTATCGCCATTTTGGTCATTGCTATCGGGTTGCCCTTATCTTATTTTGCGAACAGGTTTTATTCAATCAGACATATTGTTGATGTGAACAGAAACAAACCACCATTATAAATGAATGGGGTGGGGCGATATTTGTTTTGGTCTTAATGTTGTACGGAAAGAATCCTGCACCTCAGCGATACCGTTGTCATATTGTCAAAATCAAATCGTTGAAGTTTACATCAGGGGAATTATTCATTGGTCTATTTGATACGGTGCAGTGGATTAATGAAACGAATGCTACGCATCGTATAATATTCCGGGACAACAGCCTGGAAAGCGCGGTGCTTGGAAAAGGCGAGGCATTTATGTATGTGTTTAGAAAAACAGGTTTTATTAAGTATGCTTGCCCCTTACACAAACTAGCTGGTAAGAAGGGCGTTGTTAAAGTTATTATTGATGAATGCAAATGGACAGGGAAGGATTTGATTTTATTGGCTGCAGCTTATTAGTAAAACTTAACTATTAACAGGCAACAATGAGAATAAATTATTGGCTTCTTTTTGCTATGATATTTGCCATACGCTGTTTTGAAGCCGGGAAAAAGGAAGACAGGGCCAATTTCATAATCCCGGCCCATCCCTGGTTTAAAGCTGACCAGGTGACGGAAACGATCTGGCGGATCAGTGATAATGGGGAGGATAATATCTATCTTATTACCGGTAAGGACAGTGCCTTGCTGGTGGATAACGGCATGGGTGCCGTGGATATTAAAGGGTATATAAGGCGTATAACGGCGCTGCCGTTGATCGTAATAAATACGCATGGCCATCCCGACCATGTAGGAAGTAATAATCAGTTTACCACTGTATATGCTCATCCCGGTGATTTCGATGCGATAACAAATTTCACAAACAGAACAGTACAAAAGCAGTTGTTGCAATACATGGTCCGGGTTCCCATTCCCGATTCCGTAAAGTTTGTAGATCGCGATTCAATGCATAATGCAGTATTGCGCCCTGTTTATGATGGCCATCTATTTAACCTGGGCAACAGGGAAGTTGAGGTTATTCATACCCCGGGCCATACAAGGGGGAGTATTTGCCTGCTTGACCGGAGAGACCGGGTATTATTTACTGGTGACCATATTAAGTTGCTTGCCTGGTTGCACACGAAAGAGGCGCTATCAATGGAGGAATACCTGAAAAGCCTTCAAAATATAAAGAAACGGGCCGGGGAGTTTGACAGGTTATTACCCGGGCATGACAGCACGCTGAATAGAGACTTCTTGCAGGAACAAATTATTTGTGCAGAAAATATCATTAAAGGAAAGTGCAGGGGAGTAAACTATGAATCGGTTGTGGGCAATGGATTACTCTGTAGCTATAAAAGGGCTAAGATTGCCTACGCGCCGGATAAAATAAAAGTAAAATAAACAGGAAGGAGGATAGTCCAGGATTAATAATAGCAACAATAGCATAACGTTTCCGCGCCAACTCTTTTACTCCTTCTCTCTTTTATACTCTTAGCAAAAAAAAGCATCCGCGGCAATGCGAATGCTGGAAAATTTTCAAGAGGGGGAACTACTTTACTTTCTCCGCTGCATTTTCCCTGGCATAGTTCAGTACATTGAGTACGACTTCAGTCCGGGGTGCTGTTACGATCTTGTCCAATCGTTGCATCGAAGTTTTGAGAACAGCCAGTTTTTCACGTAGTGTCCAATCCTTTTTCAGAGCCTCTTCAATAGCAATTGTTTGTTGAGGTGTGCATTCATTGTATAGATACAATAAAAGATCCTCGGGGGTAAAATTTGTCATTGGCAATCCATTAATGTCCAAAAAAATGTGTCCAGGTAGTGATTATTGCAAAACGTCCGGATAATAAACGGGTGAAGGATTGGCTTATTGTGTACTTATTACTAATTATTTGAATTTTCGGGCTTTTCCGGTATGACAAATAGATCTTCATTTTCCCGCTTCATCAGGTAGTTTTCCCGGGCATATTTTTCAATGGTGCGGGGGTCCTGGGTAAGCCCCTCCTTGATTTTTGTTAACTCGTTGATTTCGTTTGTGTAATGAACTTTACTCTGTTCCAGCGCCCGCAGTTCTTTGTTCCTCGCCATCACGGTAAACAGGTCATTTTTATCAAGGAAAAGCATGACGACAGCAAAGGCGGCGATGGCTATAAAATACTTGTTCTTCAGCCATGCGGGGATATGGGTTAGTAGTTTCATGAATTGGAGATTATTGAGTTCAAAGTTGATCGTTCATGGTATTCTTTATCGCCCAACCGTGTACGATCAACTAACTATTTACCAAATTTAATCTTTCCCTTCGGATATAGGGCAGAACTTCCCAGGAGTTCTTCAATCCGGATCAGCTGGTTGTATTTGGCCATCCTGTCGGTTCTCGAAGCTGAACCTGTTTTGATCTGTCCGCAATTCAGCGCCACAGCCAGGTCGGCAATCGTGGTATCTTCCGTTTCACCGCTGCGATGACTCATGATGGTATTGTATCCATTATGCTGGGCCAGCGTAACCGCATTGATGGTTTCCGTTATCGTACCGATCTGGTTCACTTTTACCAGCAAACCATTTGCGATCGTTTTATCAATACCTTCCTGCAGGCGGGTAACATTGGTTACAAACAGGTCATCGCCCACCAGCTGGCATTTATCGCCTACAGCTTCGGTAAGCATTTTCCAGCCTTTCCAGTCATCTTCCGCCATGCCGTCCTCGATGGATGCGATAGGATATTGTTTTACCCAGCCGGCCCAGTATTTAACCAGTTGTTCGCTGCTCATTTCCTTGCCGCTGCTTTTATGGAACACGTATTTTTTCTTTTTGTTATCCCATAATTCGCTGTTGGCTGCATCCATGGCGATCATCACCTGCGAACCCGCTTTATAACCTGCCGATTGAATCGCAGTCAAAACCGTTTCGATCGCTTCTTCATTGGATTGAATATTGGGAGCAAAGCCACCCTCATCTCCCACATTGGTACTATAACCTTTTTTCTTTAATACCGATTTCAGGGCATGAAAAATCTCTACCCCCCAGCGAAGACCTTCGCTAAAACTGCCGGCACCTGTTGGCATGACCATGAATTCCTGGAAATCGATCTTATTATCCGCATGGGCGCCACCATTCAGGATATTCATCATGGGAATGGGCAGTGTTTTGGCATTGGTGCCACCAATATAACGGAAAAGGGGCAGGGCCACTTCTTCTGCAGCAGCTTTTGCCACGGCCATACTCACCGCAAGAATAGCATTGGCGCCAAGCTTTCCTTTATTAGCGGTGCCATCCAACTGTATCATCATTTCATCAATACCGGTCTGGTCGGCCACATCATTTCCAATCAAAACGGGAGCAATCAGGTCGTTGACATTTTTAACGGCTTTTAATACGCCTTTACCCAGGTATTGTTTTTTATCCCCATCACGTAGTTCAACGGCTTCATGAATGCCGGTGCTGGCACCACTGGGCACCGCCGCACGTCCCAATGCACCTTCATCGGTCAATACATCAACTTCTACAGTGGGATTACCCCGGCTGTCTAAAATCTGGCGGGCAAAAATTTCTGAAATGTAACTCATAATGCAGTGAATATTTAATATTAGGTATAGCTGCTTCCAGGGAGGGTCCGGTTATTGAGTGAGTGTCCGGAATATTTCTTCCAGGCTCTGGTTTTCGCTTTGCAAAGAAACGATGTTGAGATTATGCTGCAAAGCCAGTTCCAGTATTTGTTTGCGCAATTGTTCCGGGTTATCGGTAGCTAACTGCCAATCGTTCGGCCCGGTTTGCTGAATGGATCTTACAGCGGGTAATTTTTCGAGCAATTGCTGATCAACTGTTTCCTTGAAACGAAGTTTTATAAGATTGGAAGTTGATGAAGCTTTCCGGAGATTAGTCAATTGATCATCCGCTACGAGGTTGCCTTTATTGATAATGATCACCCGGTCACAGATCGCTTCTACTTCCTGCAGGATATGGGAAGAAAATAAAACTGTTTTGTGCTGGCCCTGCTGTTTGATCACTTCCCTGATCTCAATGATCTGGTTCGGATCAAGGCCCGAAGTAGGTTCATCCAGGATCAAAACTTCCGGTTCATGGATCAGCGCTGCTGCCAGTCCCACTCTTTGCTTATAACCTTTGGATAGCTGACCAATCTTTTTTCGCGCTTCTGTTATTAATCCGGTAAGCGCGATCACCTGTTCAATTTTATCCTTAGCATGCTCCACCTTGTGTACATCGGCTACAAAACCCAGGTATTCCCTCACATACATATCATAGTACAGGGCATTTAATTCGGGTAAGTAACCGATCTTCTTTTTTACGGCCAGCGGGTCTTCTGAAACATTTAAACCACATACAAAAGCTTCGCCCGCCGTTTGCGGCAGGTAACCGGTGATGATCTTCATGGTGGTGGATTTGCCTGCACCATTCGGACCCAGGAAGCCCACGATCTCACCTTTATTGACTGTAAAAGAAATATTGTTAACGGCTTTCTGCGGGCCGTATTCTTTGAGAAGGTTTCTGACTTCAATGGACATGGCGCAAACCTACGAATTTAATAAGCTATTCCTTCACCGCTACCGCTATTCTCGAATCGGCAGTTCCATAGTATAGAAACCATTTGCCATGGTATTGTACCAGACCTTCCACAAAGCAAACATGATTGACCTGTCCGTTTATTTCGTAGGGCTTATCGGGTTTGATAAAATAAGTTGCCGATCTGTCGATCACCCGCAGGGGATCATCTTTATCGATCACGATATAACCGGCAGCATAGGTCCCTTCTGCCAAACTGCTGTCACCGCCATCTTTTATATTCCTGCTATTATAGACCAGCCAAATGGCCGAATCGGTTAACATCGCCGGTGGACCAGGTTCTACCAGGTCGCTGTCAAATTTCTTTTCGCGGGGACCAAACACAAATTTGAAATCCGCAATCTCGGTGGAATTGTGACGCAGGGGAAGAGGAGCATTTTCGCCAGCCTGGAGTAAAACCGGCGTCCAGTTAACCAGGTCATCTGAATGAGCTGCCCAGATATTTACGTCTCCTCCATACATCCAGTACTTGCCCTTAATCCGTGTAGCTACAGGGCTGCCTTTTTTATAATGGCTGACGATGGAACCTGATTTGGTCCATACCCCAACATATTTGCCATTATAAGCGTTGGCGAAAATATGCCCATGTTTGGTCCAGTGGTACAAGTCGGGAGATGATGCCACCAGCATTCTTGCCTTATCGCCATCATAGGCAGTATAAGTCATATAATATATTCCATTTTCATCCTGTACGATTCGGGGGTCTTCGCAGCCGCCCTCCCATTCCCATTTTTTCTGTTCATCCTCATCGGGATAAAAAACAGGAACAGGGTGTTTGGTAAAATGCAGGCCATCCAGGCTCCAGGCCAGGCCGATCCGCGAGGTACCGGCAAATTTCCCAATCTTATCCTCTGCCCGGTAGATAAGAAAGAGCGTATCGTTTTTTATAATGGCCGCCGGGTTGAACACATCTTTTTCTTCCCACCTGACAGTTTTCTTCACGATGGGACAGGTAAACAAAAGAGATGAATCCGGAACAAGGACAGGATTGACCGAGTCTGCTTTAATGAAATGAAAGAAGGAGCCGGCTTCAGTTATTGCATGGCCCGGTGATGATTGATCAGCGGCTTTTTCACGACAGGAGATCATCCAAATAACGAGTAAAAAAATTGGGGTTATTCTCATAAAGAAATATAATACATCTAATATAGCGAAATCAAAAGAGACTGACTTATATGGTGGTGATTCTATCCGCATACTATTTGCACACTGATTTTTGCCAAACATCAAGAACTGTTTCCTTAATTTGCGCCATAGTAACCAGGTGTGATCCGGAGTCATGAAACCAGCGATTTCAAAAGATGATTACAGTAATATCCATAATTTTTGTATTGGGTTATGCGGCCATTATTCTTGAACATCCTATCCGGGTCAATAAGGCTGCGTCTGCTTTATTAACCGGGGCATTGTGCTGGTCGGCCTATGCCCTTCTTTCCACAGACCGGGAAGCTGTAAGTCACCAGCTTACCGAACACCTGGGAGAATTATCCGGCATTCTTTTTTTCCTGCTTGGGGCCATGGTTATCGTGGAGTTAATCGATGCGCATGATGGTTTTGAACTGATCACCACAAGAATCCAGACCACCAATAAAAAAAAGCTGGTCTGGCTGGTGGGTTTTATCGCTTTTTTTCTTTCTGCTGTGCTTGATAACCTTACTACAACAATTGTATTAGTATCCTTGTTACGGAAATTAATTGCCGACCGCCAGGAACGATTATTATACGCCGGGCTGGTCATTATCGCGGCCAATGCGGGGGGCGCCTGGTCACCAATCGGGGATGTAACTACTACTATGCTTTGGATAGGGGGACAAATTACGAGCGTAAATATTATTGTAAAAACCATTTTACCCAGCCTGGTCTGCCTGCTTGTTCCGGCCTTCCTGATCACGACGCAGGTAAAGGGCGATGTGAAAAAAAGAGCTGAACCCCTGGCCGGAAAAAATTATACACATAGCGCAAGGGAAAGAAATTTTGTTTTCTGGCTGGGTGTGGGTTGCCTGCTGATGGTACCGGTATTTAAGACGGTTACCCATCTTCCTCCCTATATGGGCATCCTGTTCGGGTTAGGCATCATGTGGATCTGTACAGAATTTATTCATAGCGGTAAAGATGAGAGAGAAAAAGGCATATTATCAGTGAATCATGCACTGCGTAAAATTGATACGCCCAGCGTTCTGTTTTTCCTCGGTATTTTACTAAGCATAGCTGCCCTTCAATCAACCGGTGTCCTGGGCGATATTGCAGCCTGGATGGACGATAAAATCGGGAATATCGCTGTGATTACGATGTTGATAGGGCTTCTCTCCGCGATTGTCGATAATGTACCCCTGGTGGCTGCTTCGCAGGGTATGTACAGCCTGGAACAATTTCCTACCGACCATTATTTCTGGGAGTTCCTGGCATATTGTGCCGGAACAGGAGGCAGCAGCCTGATCATTGGGTCCGCTGCAGGTGTCGCTGCGATGGGATTGGAAAAGATTGATTTTTTCTGGTACCTCAAGAGAATCGGGTGGCTGGCCCTGATCGGTTACCTGGCAGGGGCGGGGACCTACCTGTTACAACATGCTCTTACGGGTTGATCTTTACAAGTCATCATACTCATACAGTTCATCTATATGAGTGCCTGATCTCATTTCATATACGGGTTTGATCAGCCCGTCTTTCAATCCATATACCCAGCCATGGAGATCGGGTCGCTTTTCATGCTTCCAGGCCCGTTGTATGATCGATGTTTTGGCGAGATTAAAAACCTGCTCCCTTACATTTAACTCCACCAGCCTGTCACATTTTACTTCTTCCCGGGTGATAGCATCCAGTTCAGCGCGATGAATGCGGTATACATCTTTAATATTCCGGAGCCACATATTCAGTACGGGCTTGAAATCATGATTGGTGGTAGCTGCTTTGATGCCGCCGCAGCCATAGTGCCCGCAGACAATGATATGATTTACTTTCAGGTGGTTAACCGCATAGTCCAGTACACTCAGCAAATTCACATCCGTGTTAATGACCAGGTTGGCAATATTCCGGTGAACAAAGATCTCACCGGGCTGCGTGCCGGTAATTTCATTGGCTGGTACCCGGCTGTCGCTGCAGCCAATCCATAAAAATTCAGGGGTTTGTAAATGAGAAAGCCTGTCAAAATAGCCAGGATCAGCTGAAATTTTTTCAGCGGCCCAAAGTTTGTTATCCTTCAACAATATTTCGTATGGTTTCATATTCCGGAGCTTGGATTTCAAATTTAAGTGTAAAACAGGTGGGCTCAACACCGATACCCTGTGAAATCCCAAAATGACTGAAAAAATGACAAGGGAGTACAACTAATTTGAGATTTGCCTGTTATCAATCATTCGTTAGTGTGAGTAACGGTTTATTTTATTTGTGTTAACTGTATGAATGGCTTGTTTCGAAAATTCTAAATAACTATCTTGCAGCATCTTTAATGAAGCAAAGTCGTAAACCATATAGTTTTGTCCAACTGGCTTCCGCCGTTCTCATGATCGCGGCACTTCTCTGGCTTACCGTAAGCCTGCCTTTTGTTTATGAGAGCCAGCAAAAGCTGAATCCCGTTCAGAACAATGCTTCCCCCCTGGCCGGTAATGAAGAAGAGGCGGCTAATCCCTATGGTAACAGTACCGAAGAGAAGGCCCCCAGCAGTAGTTCCTTTTCCGAAGAATACCTGCACGACCATCACAAATCAGACTACTTCTTTTCTATTTCATCCCAGTATCACAAAGGTGAAAATGCCGGTACCTATATCGCATTTCACGGTGAACTCCTTGTGCCTCCCCCAAACCAGGCATAATTCTTTTTTCCTGACAGCTATTTTGAATTGAAAAGGCCGCCATGTTATGGCCTGCCTAAATCTATTACCGCCTGTGGCAGTTTTACCGTCACCGGCATGTTAACCTATAAATATTACGTGATGAGAAAGCATTCGAAAGAATTCTTACAGAACCTTACGCCCTACCAGGGTTATAATCTATTGGTGGAAGGCAATAAGCGTTTCATGAATAACCTGAAAACCGATCATGATCATTTAGAATTGATCAACCAGACCCGTGAAGGTCAGTATCCTTTTGCCGTGATCCTGAGTTGTATGGATTCCCGCACTTCAGTTGAACTCATTTTCGACCAGGGCCTGGGTGACCTGTTTAGTATCCGTGTTGCCGGCAATATTGTAAACAACGATATACTGGCCAGTATAGAATATGCCATAAAATACGTAGGCTCCAAAGTGCTGATGGTATTAGGGCACACGGAATGCGGCGCAATCAAAAGTGCCAAGCAGGGTGTTACTGACGGGCATATTACCGACCTGCTCAAAAGAATTCAGCCTTCCATAAGCAAAGCATTGCTCCGCGAAGATCATGATCATCTGTTCGATGATAATGTCGCTTATGCAAACGTGGAAAACAGCCTGGAGGAAATATTAACCCGGAGTGCCATCGTAAAGACGATGTTCGAAAAGGGACAGATCGGTATCGTAGGCGGAGTTTATAATATTGAAAACGGCGAGGTTGATTTCTTTAAAAATCTAACCAAAAGAAAGAAAGGAGATAAGGAATTAGTGAAAGAGAATGTATAACAACAATACTGAAAAGAGATTTCTAAGCCTTAAAAAGCAAGTATGATGAAATTAAACACTAAGTTTTTTAAAACTGATATGTTGTCAGGGATGGTGGTGTTCCTGGTGGCCCTGCCCCTTTGCCTGGGTATAGCAGTAGCCAGTGGCGCCCCTCCTTTTGCCGGCATCATTACCGGTGTTATTGGCGGAATCGTGGTGGGTTCATTAAGTGGTTCCAACGTTAGTGTGTCCGGCCCGGCAGCCGGACTGATCGCGATTGTACTGGCAGCGATTACCGACCTGGGTTATGAAACCTTCCTGCTGGCAGTTATCCTTGCGGGGCTGATACAGCTGACCCTGGGATTTGCAAAAGCGGGTACTATTTCCAGTTATTTTCCTTCAGGTGTCATCGAAGGCATGCTGGCCGCGATCGGTATCATTATTATCAAAAAGGAAATCCCCCATGCTATCGGTTATGACAAAGCTCACGAAGGTGATTTTTTTGCCTTAGAGAAAGGATCGGAAACAGGATTTTTTACTGAAATCATCAATGCCATCAATTATGCGCACCTGGGTGCCATTATCGTGACAATAGTATCATTGGGCATTTTGATTGCGTTCAGCAAACTGGCCTTTCTTAAAAAATTAAAGGCTGTTCCCGGTGCACTGGTAGTGGTGGTGGCAGGTATCATCATCAACGAGATTTTCATAGCCACTGGTTCAAAATTGATCATTTCGCAGGAACACCTCGTTACACTGCCCACTGCTTCCTCCTTTAACGAGTTCATAGGGCATTTTACCAGTCCCGATTTTTCAGCTTTTGCCGATTCACAGGTTTGGATCGTGGCCATCACCATTGCCATAGTCGCCAGCATCGAAACCCTTTTATGCCTGGAGGCCGGGGATAAGATGGATCCACTAAAGCGATATTCCAGTGCCAATACCGAGCTAAAAGCACAAGGAGTAGGAAATATATTGGCGGGTATACTGGGAGGCTTACCTATGACATCAGTGATCGTGAGGACTTCAGCCAATGTGGCTTCCGGGGCCAAAACCAAGTTATCAGCCATTTCCCATGGAGTCTTTTTATTGCTGGCGGTGGTTATGATCCCCGGCCTGCTGAATAAGATACCCATGGCCTGTCTCGCCGCCATTTTAATCATGATTGGTTTGCGACTGGCAAGCCCGAAAGTGTTCAAACATATGTGGAAGGCCGGCAAGTACCAGTTTGTTCCTTTTATCGCGACGGTAGTAGCCGTAGTATTAACGGACCTGTTGAAAGGTGTGGGAATTGGTTTGGCGGTAAGTATTTTCTTCATCCTGAAAGGAAATATGAAACTGGCTTATTTCTTTAAAAAGGAGCAACATCACGAAGGCGAAACCATCTATATCGACCTGGCCCAGGAAGTTTCTTTCCTGAACAAGGCTGCGATCAAACAAACCCTGGCGCATTTGCCCCGCAACAGTAAAGTGATCATTGATGCAGGTGATACGGTGTATATCGATTATGATGTGCTGGAACTGCTTCGTGACTTCATCAATGTGGGGTCAAAAGACAAAAACATATCGGTACGGTTACGCAATTTCAAGAGAGCCTATAATATGGAAGATTCCGTACACGTGCATTCTGAAAAAGAACAGCTACTGGTACCTCAACCAAATTAAATGAAGACAATCGTTCAAACGCCACCATCTGCCGCTACCCTCCCGGCCAGGGTAGCTGCATCGGCCAAACACTTGTTTGATGAGGAGCAGGTATTGCACGAGTTAAAGCACTACCTGCCCTCGCAACAGGCGTTAAAGGATTTTATCCATCACAATTCCCTGCATGCTTTCCAGCACATGAAATTTTATGATGCCATCTTTAAGGCATCAAAAATTTTCGGCTTCCAGGTGCACCTGCAATTGACGGAATACCGGGATTTGTATAAGACCGGTCGTATCCGAAAGGACATCCTGGAAAGAGTGATTGCATTGAAGAAAGGTGAGGCAACAACAGCGGAATGGTTGAGCCGTTTGATTGATACCGGTTATGACAGCAACAACCAGCCACGTATAGGCCGGCTGCGGAAATATTGGAAAGAGGTTTATCAGTTCGACCTGGACAACAGGGTTCACCCGCTGCTATTTCGCATTCTCTGTGCCTTTTTGGACCAGGGGATCGCGTTGCAGCCTTTTCCCATTGTCAACAAGCGATTTATTGAAAGTATAAAAGAGCTGGAAAAAAACAGCTATTCCAGTTTTTTTAAGACAAGGTCGGTCCGGAAAAAATTCTTATCCGGGGATTATTCCATTTCGGAATTATTGACAACTATTGTCGGTAAAGAAGAATACTTTGAACAGTACTTATTTGATCAGCAGTTTGCACACCATGGCTGGAGCGGTTTTGTGTCGGCAGTGGAAGATAATCCGCAAACGCTGCTCGACCGGAAAAGGATCACATTAAAGGAATTGGTGGAATTTGAATTGCTGCTGGAACTGGATGCCTTAGTGGATGCAAGGGGAACGGGCTGGAAACCTTTAACCACTCACCTGAAAGAACCGCCGCTGGATCTATTGGCGGATATTCCAAAAACCGAGCTGGCCGAGGTCATTGAGCTTTGGCAGGATGCATTCGAGTGGAGTTATTATGATTCCGTATTAAAGGGGATTCAATTATCCTCACCGGGAACAGCACCTGCTGAAAAAAGTTTCCAGGCCATTTTCTGCATTGATGAGCGGGAAGATTCGATACGGCGCCATATCGAAGCCGTCGATAAGCACTGTGAAACCTTTGGCGCTCCCGGTTTTTTCGGAGTGGAATTTTATTTCCAGCAGGAAGGCAGTAAGTTTTATGATAAACTTTGCCCGGCTCCTGTTACACCTAAATACCTGATCAAAGAAACCGAAGCCAAGTCCCCCCGCAAGGGAGAGCCGCTGTACAGCAAGCTAACCCATGGAATGTTTTCCGGATTTTTCCTGAGCATTGTATTTGGCTTTTGGGCCCTGGCTAAAAAAATTCAGTTGTTATTCAGCCCCCGGATGAGCCCGGCTATTTCCAATGCCTATGGTCATATGGATAAACAATCCCTGCTCACCATCGAGAACAAGTCACCTCATGATACCGAGAATGGATTGCAGGTAGGTTATACGCTCGACGAGATGGCGGCAAGGGCGGAAGGGTTTTTAAGGGGAATTGGCCTGGTCAGAAATTTTGCTCCCATCGTTTATATCGTGGCCCATGGCAGCAGCAGTGCCAATAACCCGCACCATGGCGCCCATGATTGCGGCGCCTGCAGTGGACGACCGGGTGCTACCAACGCCAGGGTACAATCCTATATCCTCAATCACATAAAAGTAAGAGGTATACTGGCGGAAAGAGGTATTCATATTCCCAACACAACGCAATTTATCGGTTGTATGCATGATACGGCGGCCGATGTGTTGGGTTATTATGATGAAAACATCCTGGATGATGGAAATGCAAAAGGTCATGTGCTGAATAAACAACAGTTTGAAACCGCTTTGAACCTGAATGCCAAAGAGCGAAGCAGGCGGTTTGCTTCTATCAATACCCGGCAGCAAATGGAGCAGGTTCGCAAAGCCATTCATAACCGTTCGGTTTCTTTATTTGAACCCCGGCCGGAACTGGGGCATGGCACCAATACCCTGGCCATTATCGGTCGCAGGCAAACAACCAAGGGCTTGTTCCTGGACCGCCGTGCCTTCCTGAACAGCTATGACTATACAACCGACCCCGGAGGTGATATCCTGACCGCCGTCATGCGTCCGATAGGACTGGTATGCGGGGGAATAAACCTGGAATATTATTTTTCAAGAGTCGACAATATCAAAATGGGCGCTGGCACCAAATTACCGCACAATGTCATGGGGTTATTTGGAGTAGCTAATAGCAGCGACGGAGATCTGCGCCCGGGTCTTCCCTGGCAAATGATCGAGGTCCACGACCCGGTTCGCTTACTCGTGATCGTAGAGCACAGGCCCGACATTGTTTTAAAGGCCATCCAATCATCGCCTGAAGTGTTTGAATGGTATAAGAACGAATGGGTGCATATCGCGGCATTGCACCCGGAAGAAAAACAATTCTACTATTTCCGGAACGGCACATTTGTACCCTACGAACCGTTGACAGCGACGGGCGAAATAAAAACTATACATAACATGGAAGCGTTTATTGAAAACGCAAGAGAGATGGAAACCAATCATATTGTACATGCCACCGAAGAGAATTTACCGGTGTATTTGCTGGATTAACCTAATAATACATGAACCATTTTACATCTGTTTTGAACCTGTTAGTCAGCCTTTTTGTCATCATACCGCTGGCAGCCTTCCTGCTGACTTTGTTCTGGCAAAACAAGCAGGAGAAACCGATAGCCCGCATCGTACAATTTACCAAGGGGTTTTATATTATTGCGGCCTTGCTCTATGCCCTGTTGTGGTTGTGGAGCGGTTATACACCCGTAAATAATAAATTGGTAACCCTGTATGCAACAAAGGATTTTGTATTTGCGATCCAGTTTTATTATGATCATATCACCGCGGTTTTTAGTATTGTAGGCGCCCTGCTCTTCTTCCTCGTGGCAACATTCAGCCGCTATTATATGCACCGGGATGAGGGGTATAAGCGGTTTTTCCTGACCATTTTATTTTTTGCACTGGGTTATAACCTTATTATTTTCTCCGGGAATTTTGAAACCCTTTTTATTGGCTGGGAGATCATTGGTATTTCTTCTTTCCTCTTAATTGCCTTTTACCGTAACCGTTATTTACCGGTAAAAAATGCTTTTAAAACCATTTCCAACTACCGTATCAGTGACGTGGCCCTGATGCTGGCGATGTGGATGATGCATCACCTGACCCACCAGAATATTACTTTTACCCAACTCGGGGAGGCTAAAATAACAGCGGAACAGGATCAGCAGGGCGGTATGGCTATTTTTATCATGCTGATGATAGTGCTGGCAGCATTGGTAAAATCAGCCCAGTTTCCCTTTACCAGCTGGTTGCCGAGGGCCATGGAAGGCCCTACTTCTTCATCGGCGATCTTTTATGGCTCACTCAGTGTGCATATCGGTGTTTTCCTTTTGTTGAGAACCTATCCTTTCTGGCTGGAAATGGGCTGGGTAAAACTTTTGATCATTATCACCGGTGCCCTAACGGCAATCATTGCAACCCTGGTTGCCAGGGTACAGCCTACCGTAAAAACGCAGATCGCCTATTCTTCTGCAGCGCAGATTGGACTGATTTTTATTGAAGTGGCATTGGGTCTGCATTGGCTGGCACTCCTGCATTTTGCCGGCAATGCTTTTTTAAGAACTTACCAGTTGCTGGTTTCACCTTCGGTCCTGAACTACCTGGTGCATCACCAGTATTTTCATTATCATCCTCCACAGGAAAAACCGGTAAGCAAATGGGTGGCCAGTTTATATATCCTCGGAATTAAAGAATGGAACCTGGATGGATTTATGTACAAATATCTATGGAGCCCGTTTAAAAAGATCGGTTCCGGATTGCAATTCCTGCAATCCAGGATTGCCTTTATCCTCTTATCAACAGCAGGCCTGTTAAGTTTATTATTATTCCTGGTAAATCCTGCACTTTTTGATCGGGTTGAAGGGTCGGCGCCCCTGATTCTTTTATTCTTTGCCCTGGCTCTTATACTTTTTGCATTTTCCCACCGGCAGTCTGCTTTGCAGGCATGGATCTATTTATTGACAGGGCATTTCTTCATTATTTCAGCGATCGGTATCAATAGCGGGTTCATAAACAGTATAGAGATCCTGTTCTACCTGAGCGGTGTTTTACTGTCGTGTTTATTAGGCTGGTTTTGTTTTCAGCGAACTAAATCATTGGATGGCGATATTTCGCTGAATTATTTTCACGGCTATGTTTATGAGCAAAAAAACACGGCCCTGCTGTTTTTGCTTTCGGCTATCGGCTTGTTAGGATTTCCTATAACCGCAGCATTTATCGGGATTGATGTTTTGTTTACCTATGTTTATAGCAACCAGTTTGTTTTTATAACGCTGCTGGCCCTTTGTTTTATATTTATCGAACTGGCAGCGATCCGGATCTTCCTTCGGATTTACCTGGGACCGCATAAAAAATTATATCACCCGGTTGCATTCAGATCCTCTTAACTCAAAACTCATCTAATTCTTTAGAACTTTCCGGCAGGTGGTCATATTCACCCCGGAAAGCATACCAGCCAAATATCATGAGCCCGACAGCGATGGGGGTAAATATGGTAATGATTATTACCCAGATCACCGGGTTGTTAATGTCTTTTATCCCGGCAGGATCAATATGAACAATGGCCCTGTCTACCAGGAAATAAATTACTGCGGGGGCCAGCACCAGCCAAAGTATTCCTAAATATCTTTTAACAACATTCATAGTATATAATTTAGTCGGTTACGTCTTTGTCGATTTTATTCCTGAGATAAATAGTGCCGATTACCAGGCATAAGGTTGCCACACCGATCGGGTACCATAGACCCACCAACGGATCGGCAGGAAAACTGGTGGTCAGTAATAAGCCAATAAAAGGTACCAGCCCACCGAACACACCATTGCCGATATGATAAGGAAGGCTCATTGACGTATAACGGATCTTGGTTGGAAACATCTCGACCAGGAAAGCAGCAATGGGACCGTAAACCATGGTTACATAGAGTATCAGCAGGAAAACAAGACCGACGAATTTCCAGTAAAGTGAAGAGGGTAAGTGCTTGTCAATATGCGTTGGGTTTTGATCAGGTACATCAAAAGAAGTAAATCCATCATTTCCCTGCCGCGTTGTATCTGTTCTGCGTTCGGTAAACCGGATGCCATTGTTCAGCTGCCAATGGCTGTTTTTGTGATAGAGGGTTGCTACTGCCTTCGCTTCCTTTATACTATCCGTTTTTAATGGAGGGTTTGGATTTTCATTGACCGTCAGGAGCACAGGCTCCTGAGATCGCCATTCACGCGTATTGGTTTCCTGCAGAAAATAATTGAAAATGGGCCGGTAGGTCAGGATGCCCAGCAACATGCCCGCCATCATGATCCATTTTCTCCCGATCTTATCACTGAGCCATCCAAAGAACACAAAGAAAGGTGTGGCGAAGACAATGCCCCATAATATGATCGTTCGGCTTTGTTCAAATTCGATCTTGCAGGTATTTTCCAAAAAACTTTGCGCATAGAACTGCCCGGTATACCAGATCACGCCCTGGCCCATGACCGCCCCAAACAAGGCCAGTAATACCATTTTAAAATTAGCCTTGTGACGAAAACTTTCTTTGAGTGGGTTAATGGAGGTCTTGCCCTCGGCTTTCAGTTTTGAAAACAAAGGGGACTCAGCCATCTTCAGCCGGATATACACGGAAATTCCCACCAGTAAGATGGAGATCCAGAATGGATAGCGCCAGCCGCCCCATTCGGCGTTGAAGGCCGCTTCACTCATATTCAGTTTTACCAGCATGATCATTCCCAGGGCGGCAAACAGTCCCAGGGTCGCCGTGGTTTGGATCCAGCTGGTATAATATCCCCTTTTATGAACCGGGGCATGCTCCGCAACATAAGTGGCAGCTCCACCGTATTCCCCGCCCAGGGCCAGGCCTTGCAGCAATCGCAATATTAATACAAGGAGGGGAGCGGCTATTCCAATCGCTTTATAACTCGGCACCAACCCGATCAGGAAAGTAGAACCTCCCATCAGAACAAGTGTTAGGAGGAAGGTATATTTCCGGCCAATCAGGTCGCCCAGGCGCCCGAATACAAGGGCACCGAAAGGTCTTACGATAAAACCTGCTGCAAAAATGGCCAGGGTACTTAAAAGGGCCGCAGTGGCATTTCCTTCTGGGAAAAATTGGGTAGAAATCGTTTTGGCCAGCATCCCGAAGATGTAAAAATCATACCACTCGATCATGGTGCCTACCGAAGAAGCGGTGATCACGCTTCTTATCGTCGTTGGTTTCATGGAGTCAAGATAATTATTTAACGAGTAAGCAAAAACATTTTTACCGGGAACGTTATCGTAACCCCGATTGCTTGAGAGTTTGTAAATTGAGCGCCGTTTCATTTTATCTTAATAAAGGGCTATGTCATATCCTTTCCAGATCATATCGGAAGAGCAATATCACCGGGATTACAAAAAAAGCGTCGAAGAACCAGAGGCGTTCTGGGCCGGCATTGCGGAAAATTTTTACTGGCATAAGAAATGGGAGCAGGTGCTGGATTGGAATTTCAGGGAACCGAGAATTGAATGGTTCAAAGGTGCCACCTTTAATATTACCGAGAATTGTATCGACCGTCACTTAAGTACTATGGGTGATAAGCCCGCAATTATCTGGGAACCCAATAATCCAGAAGAAAGAACCCGTACTGTGACCTATAACCGCCTGCATAAAAGAGTTTGCCAGTTTGCCCAGGTATTAAAAAACAATGGGGTAAAAAAAGGCGACCGCGTTTGCATTTATATGGGTATGATACCCGAACTGGCCTATGCCATCCTGGGTTGCGCCAGGATCGGGGCTATTCATAGTGTGATCTTCGGAGGCTTTTCGGCACAAAGTATTGCCGACCGCCTGGAGGACGCGCAAGCGGAATACATAGTTACCTGTGATGGCGCTTTCCGCGGCGGGAAGGATATACCCCTGAAAAGTGTGATCGATGATGCCCTGATCGGGAATAAGAAAGTGAAAAGAGTTATTGTGTATACCCGGACCCGTACGCCCGTTTCCATGATCAAGGGCAGGGATGTTTGGTGGGAAGATGAAATGGAATTTGCCGAAGGGCAGGTAGAAAAGGAAAATGTCGTCTCGATGCCCGCTACTGAAATGGATGCGGAGGATCCCTTGTTTATTCTTTATACATCCGGTAGTACCGGTAAACCCAAAGGAGTCGTGCATACAGGCGGGGGATATATGGTATGGACCACTTACACTTTTGTCAATGTTTTTCAATACAAACCGGGCGATATCTTTTTTTGTACGGCGGATATAGGCTGGATCACGGGTCACAGTTATATTTTATATGGTCCGTTATGCGCCGGCGCCACTTCCATGATGTTTGAAGGCATACCCACCTGGCCGGATGCGGGACGTTTCTGGGATATTGTGGACAAATACAAAGTCAATACTATTTATACAGCGCCCACGGCTATTCGAAGCCTGATGGGTTTTGGCACGGAACCGATTAAAGGGAAAGATCTTTCCTCCCTTAAAGTTCTCGGTACGGTAGGCGAACCCATTAATGAAGAAGCCTGGCATTGGTACGATGAAAACATCGGCAAGAAAAAATGCCCGATCGTCGATACCTGGTGGCAAACGGAAACCGGCGGTTGCCTGATCTCCAACCTGGCGGGTGTGACTCCAGCCATACCCAGTTGGGCTTCTCTTCCCATGCCCGGTGTACAACCCTTACTGGTGGATGAAAATGGAAAGGAAGTAACTGAAAAAGATGAGCATGGTTATTTAAAAGGAAACCTCTGCATCAAAGCGCCCTGGCCCGGCATCCTTCGCACCACATACGGAGATCATGAACGCTGCCGCACCAATTATTTCGCAGCCTATGAGAATTTATATTTTACCGGTGATGGTGCCTTAAAAGATGAAAAAGGTAATTACAGGATCACCGGACGCGTGGACGATGTGTTGAATGTGAGCGGGCACCGCATTGGCACGGCAGAAGTCGAGAACGCGATCAATATGCATGCAGGCGTGGTAGAAAGTGCGGTGGTCGGTTATTCCCATGATATCAAAGGACAGGGCATCTATGCATATGTTATCTTCAATCATATGCATAGCGATGCGGAACTCACGCGAAAAGATATCCTGCAAACGGTTAGCCGTATCATTGGACCTATTGCCAAACCCGATAAGATCCAGTTTGTATCAGGTTTACCCAAAACCCGCAGTGGTAAGATCATGCGGCGTATCCTGCGGAAAATTGCAGAAGGGGAAACCGCTAACCTGGGTGATACCACCACTTTGCTGGACCCCGCGGTAGTGGAAGAGATCCGGAATGGAAAATTATAAATCAGTCGACATTGGTGTCTGGAAAATATTATTGTTTTCTCAAAGTTCAATAGCAGGCCAGGAAAGTTGTCCAGCCTTTTATTTCACAACTTCCTACTCCACTTTTTTCTTGATAAAAAAGTGGAGCAAAAAATCAAGGCGCCGGAAAAATGGCTGAAAATTGACTTGACCGGCTAAGAAAAACAAGTCCCGGCCAAGAATAAATCCCAGCTTAGTGCGACTTCTGACCTATTGTACAAAGTCCGGCTGAAGAATATGGTATTTTTTTTACGCCTATCAAGCCAATTTTCTTAACGCCATTTTTCCAAGGCCGTTACGCCGTCATTTACCCTGTAGCAATAAGTAGAAAATAGAAGCTTCCCAACAAATGGTTTTTGATGATTGTACTGGCTCTTGTTTTTCACAACCTGTGGAAAAGCATGATATTTTTTTTGCGGGGCGCATGGTTCTGCCAACCAGCCATTACATTTGAATGAATGTTTACCAACGCCTCGGAATCAATTATCATATGAATGAAACCCACCAGCACAAACGAAGACTGCCCTCCCTGCTTCGATGGATACTCTGGGCCCTGATCGTTCAATTCATACTTTTTAATATAAGCTCAGCCATCTATGCCCACCGCTTAACTCATTTTTATAAACAGGTGGAAACCGAAAATCCTGCAGACCGGAATATTTTTGAAAAGACCTGGAAATTATTCACAGGGCCCAGGCAGAGCCGCTCGGCCAGCGATGCTGAACCGGTATTTTCTTTTGAAAACATTCAATTCAAAACAGCTAAAGGACTTTCCATTGCAGGCTGGTATGGCCCTGCCGATACGTTGGCCAGGGGCACGGTGATCTTTCTGCATGGAATCACCGGCAATAAATCTTTTTTGATCGATGAAGCGCATGAATGCCGGAGCTGGGGTTATAATGTATTGCTGCTCGATCTTCGCGGGCATGGTGCCAGTGAAGGCAGCCTGACCAGTATCGGCGTTCGGGAAACGGAAGAACTCAAACTTGCCTGGGATTATATACAGGCAAAGGGGGAGAAGAATATTTATCTCTACGGCGTTTCCATGGGCGCCGTGGTAGTGGCCAGGGCGGTGGCCGACTGGAAGCTTGAACCCGCGGGGGTGGTGCTGGATATGCCATTTGCTTCCCTGCAATCCTACCTGGCCAACAAGGCCCGAACCCTGGGGTTTCCATCCCAGCCCTTTGCTTTCTTTACTACTTTTTGGATTGGAATTCAAAGAGGCTATAATGGGTATCGTCACCAAACCACCCGCTATGTCAAAAAGCTGGATTGCCCGGTGCTGATGCAATGGGGTGCCCGCGACGGGTTTGTGCTGCGCGATGAAACGGAACGGATTTATGAGGCGATTCCAGGTGGTAATAAGAAGTTGGTGATTTATAATGAAGCCCGCCATGAATCCTTTTTGAACAAGGACCCGGTAAAATGGAGAATTGAGATGGAAGGGTTTTTGGGTAGATAGGGGAGAAGGTGAATCGTGAGTGGGGCCGTAAGCTGTCAACCTCTAGCCTGAGCTTTTTACATCTATACTTTTGCATTTTTACCCAGGATCCTTCGCGGTTCTTGGATCGAATTGAGATACAAAACTCTTCAATAAAAGTTGCTTCAAATAATATCCCGCCTATTCAACTGAACCAAGAAGATCGGTAAGCGTAGTTTCTCGCAGATCGCGAAGATTTGATACTCACGACTCAGGACTTTTGCATTTTGACTTAAAGTCTTATTTCCGGATCGTAACCCTGGCTCCGGCCCTGGTAAAGGAATAGAGTTCCCTCACATCTTCATTTTTCATGGAAATACAGCCCTCGGTCCAGTTCTTATACCGGTCTACTACGAAATCCTCGCGTGGCCAGGTACCATGGATGCCGATACTGCCACCGATGCGGGCATTGGCCGGGATTTCACCCCTTTGTTTGCGGAGAAGGAATTTTTGCCGGCTTTCTGCAGTAGGATAATCTATCGACAGGAAGCGGCACCATTTTTCATGCACCCTTTTGTGGACGATCCGGAAATTGCCTTCCGGTGTATTCTTATCACCTTCCATCTTTTTATCACCCAGGCTGTTATTGCCAAAAACAACCGGGTAAGTCGCATACCAGCCCTTATCATCATATACGCTCAATTCATAATCCGATTTGTCGATAAGGATGGAGATTGAGCCAATAGGACCCGCTGCGGAAAAGGAGCGTTTAAATGATTTGGCCAAAGCCTTTGAATGGACAGCTGTTGAGGAATGATCAGGCGCAACCAGCAAACCGCTGCCCAGGATAACGGAGGTGAGTACGAAAATGGTTTTCATCGCTAATAGTGTTTTCGGTAAGGCAGGTGGTTCCTTCGGGTTTCAATATACAGCAAAATCTAAAACGAAAACTAGGTGCGTGGCCAGTAATCAGCACGTCTACGCTTCAAACGAAATGCCACGAAACTTTATTTTTGACTGTGGATATGTTTTAACGAGCCTTTAGAAAATTTCCGGCGTGTTATTGCTCCGTGTTTTCCCGTAGAATCTGGACTCACCGTCCCGTTCACTCTGCGATTCTAAATAATGGGGAAGAGATTTGCTGATTGTCCAGCGGGATGAATGGTTGATTACTCGCAGATGTCCCTGTTTTAAGGGAGCGGCAATCCTAACCAGTTGATTCCTGGTGGGAAATTATCAACTGATTTTAACCATTTAAATTGTATGAAGTCTGGTATATAGGTTAATAAATAAGGACCACTAACTAACAAGATGAGGAATCCACCATATATTAAGCATCTTCTCCTTTGGGTAGTTATTATACTTACCTGTTTGAAAACTTTTGCTTCTCACTCCCGCGGCAGCTCCACAAAGCCCTGGAGGATGAGCCCGGCCGCATACGTGGAGAAATATGGAGGAAACAGTATTGCCAACCTGCTCATTGAATTCTGGTTTCACAGAAGGAAAAAAACGAATAAGGCGATACTAATAAGCGGCTCAGCCTCTTCCATTTTAGGGGCTGCAGCCCCTCCAATTCTTTTTAAACAACCAATTCATCCCGGTTTTAAAAAGGGATCAGGCAGCCTTTTATTCCTGGCAATGATGATACCACCCGCTATAGTACTGACTGCTGCTATGTTTCGCAGGGCAAAATATTCAAAGAAAAAGCTTTGGTTGCTGCTGGAATCCGGTAAAACACCGGGTAAAAAGCTGCAGGAAAAAGTGAATGCCTTCGCTAAGGCAAAGGCATTACAAAAAAACGTCAATAAAAACAGGCGGGTTACCAATTACTGAACCTGAACCCAAAAGTATAAGGTGTCATATCCAGCCCTCTTTCATACATATTTTTAAAGGCATAGGAACCATAGAAGCGAACGGGGCCCATGGAGAGTTCGGCAACATAGGAAAGTTTCCAGCGGTCCAGTTCAAAATCATCCTTGGCCTTTTCCTTTCCTTCATCCGAGGTCTTGGTTTTATTACGGGCACTGTAAAGGTAACCGGCACTGATACCGGCACTGAAACCAAATCCTTTATCCCGGTTGGGTGTAAAATTGAAATTAAGCATCAGGGGTACGGTCAGGTAATCGGCTGCCAGTTTATTTTTCTTATAATCCCGGTTGGCGGTCATATCCAGGTAAACCCTGGCCGGGTCCACTGAGGCAGGCGGGTTATCGATATAACGGATATTTTGCTTAAAATGGTAATTATTCAATTCCAGTCCCAATCCATATTTCAGGTTTACCACGTGTTTGATCATATTCATCCTTTGCATGAAAAACCAGATGTTCACGTTGCGGGACTTGCCATCCCTGAGATTAAACCAGCTTTTGTTGCTACCCGGCGCATATAAATCAGCGGCTGTTCCGGGTCCATACACGGTGTTATCGCTGTAATTTGAAAAACCAAGGTCAACGATCCACCAGTTGGTGCTGATATTGGAAGGCTTGTCGCGGCGGTGACGGTTACGAATCCGGGGCAGGGTATCCCTTTCAATACGGCGATTCCTGCCATCGTTATCGCGTATGATGACCATCCCGCCGATCCGGATGGTATCGGCCTTGCTCTCGGTTTTTGTTGTATCAGTTTGGGCAAAACCTGCCAGGCTTGTGCATAGAACCATGCACAGGGTAAAGATCCTCTTCATGTGTTTAATCATTTAATTAGGTGTTGTTATAATCGGATGGCCAGCCCGCCTACCAGTAAACGATCGTCATCGTCAGTGGCATCTATATTGGTTCGTTTTTCAAACGTCCGGGTAACTTTCCGGAGTAAACCACGAAGCTTGCTTTTCTTGCCATCATTTTCCATTTCATCAATGGGTTGTGTAGGATAGTACGCCTGAACAATATCTTTTGTTACAGGTGTTATGCTGGCTGTTTCCGTGGAATATGTTAAATCATTCTTAGAAGGTGAAGTGACAGGTGAAGTCAAATTGGAAGCATGATCAATGGATGCCATTATATCATGGGGCTCATCCGGGAGCTCATTGGGGGGTTGTTTTTTTACTGTTGTTGTTAGGGGAGCCTCGACGGGCTGAACCTGTTCAGTTTTCCGGGAATGCTGCCCGTTATTTTCTTTTTGCTTATCTCCAATGGTAGCAGCATTCGCTTGAGCTGGTTCTTCAACCGGGGAAACCGGTTGCTCAGCATTTCCTGTGTTTGGATTGCCGGTAACGGGGTTCGCAGAAGGAACTGTTTGGGGAGGATTGGTATCAGCAATTTCCGCTGCTCCGTTTATTTCAGCACCCTTATTGTTCAGTAAATTAATCGTAGTATATGCCGCAGCGACTAATAATATGGCAGCGGCAGCCAGTCTCCATATAAGTATACGCCTGGTTTTTTCTTCCCGGCGATAGAGAGAGGCTTTATCAGGGAAGGAGATGGGCTCAACCGGAAGCTTGGTTCTTTCGTAAAGCGCCAGCTCTTCATTCAATTCCGGGTGTTGGGCCAGGAATTTTTCCAGGATTATTTTTTGCTCGGTTTTTAATTCATTGTCGATGTACAATACAAACCATTCTTCATAATTGGAAAGGTTGATGGGGCCTGGCTCTTGTCCAAATAATAATTCCTCCTTGTCTTCAAATACTATCTTCTCGTCAGGAATGAATTTGGACTGCATTAAGAAATCAAGTTCTTCTTTCAGGTCGGGATGCAATTGCACAAAGGCTTCCACTTCCCGGCGTTCGTCGGCACCGAGTTCATTATCCAGGTAAAGGATAAAATATTCTTCGTAATTATGACGATTGATGTTCATGATGTCTGATGTATGATGTCGGAAGTTGGATGTCGGATGCTTCGACTTTTTTACTCCCTCCACCACTTTATCTAGCAGGTCATATTTTTTAATTTTACTCCGGATGTTCAGACTTCATACTTCTGACCTCCGGCTTCGTTCTTAATCCGGATGCTCAGACTTCTTACTTCTGACCTCCGGCATCTTTCTAAATCACATTCTCCAGTTTCACCAGGTAACCCTTAAGTTGTAACCTCGCCCGGTGCAGGTAGACCTTTACCTGGCTTTCATTCAACCCTGTTATCCTGCCGATCTCTTCGTAACTATAACCTTCATAATCTTTCAACAGCACCAGGGAACGCTGTGTTTCGCTGAGCCGGGCCAGGGCTTCTTCCAGCACTTTTTTCAAATTATGCGCCGGGCGGTGCTGGACCCGGGTTTCTTCCGAAAATTCCTCCCGCAGTTGAATCCTTTTCACTTTCCGGATATGATCGATCATCTGGTGATAAGCAACCGTAAAAAGATAAGACTTGCTTTTCGCCGCATCTACTTCTTCCCGGTTCCGCCACAGTTTTTCAAAAGCAGTTTGCACCACATCCCGGGCATCCTCTTCATGGCGCAGGTTTTTCAGGATAAAGCGATAGACATTATCCGAGTAAGTGCTAACACATTCGTTATATTCCTTTTCGGTCATAAACAGCCGGAAGAGGCTCAAAGATACGCTTTGTAAACCCCTGATTTAGAGTTATACGATTCAGTTTAAATTATGTTACAGGCAGGGGGGAAATGGTCCCCGTGCTTACGGAGGTTTATCGTTTCTAGTTCAGGCTGCTGGAGGTAAAAAACTGGCCTGAAAGTGTTTCCCAGATCATATTATCGGAGCCGCTCTTGCTTTTCTTACAGCATTGATCCATGGACTCTTTACAGGGTTTATTGGTATTACTATCTGGCCTGGAAGAACCTAATACCAGGAAAGCCCCGGTTATGGCGGCCGCTACGAAGATCGAGCGAATAATATTCTTTCTCATGGTGTTGGTTTCTGGAATGTGACGAAAATAAACTGCTAAATGTTACAACAAACTTAAACCTCAATAGGCCGCCCCGCAAGGCATTATTGACCAGAAGTGTCTTTTGAACGATAGAATGCAGGAAATAAGGGGTGAAATGTAAAAAGGCGCCAAGCCCCGGGCAGGACGAAAGGCAAGTCTCAATATATTTGCCACCTAAATCTTTCAGAATGAATGAAAATTTTGTGAAACGGGTAGCCATGGAAGTAGAAGAAATCAAGGCTTCCGGGTTATATAAGTCCGAGCGTATCATAACCAGTCCCCAAGGAGCCGAGATCACCGTAAACGGTAAAACCGTACTGAATTTCTGCGCCAATAATTACCTGGGATTATCATCCCATCCCAAGGTGATAGCAGCCGCCCACAAGGCTATCGACACGCATGGTTATGGCATGAGTAGTGTGCGTTTTATATGCGGCACCCAGGATATTCATAAAGAACTGGAGAAAAAATTGTCCGAATTCCTGGGTACTGAGGATACGATCTTATATGCGGCCGCTTTTGATGCCAACGGCGGAGTTTTTGAACCCTTATTCGGTGAAGAGGATGCCATCATCTCCGATGCCCTCAACCATGCCTCGATCATAGATGGGGTAAGGCTCTGCAAGGCCCGGCGTTTACGATATGAGCACAACAATATGGCCGACCTGGAAGAAAAACTGAAAGAAGCGGCTGGCAACCGGAGCCGGATCATTGTAACCGACGGATCTTTCAGCATGGATGGCACCATTGCCCAGTTAGACAAAATCGTAGCCCTTGCCGAACAATATGATGCCATTATCATGATCGATGAATGTCATTCTTCGGGTTTCCTGGGCAAGACAGGACGCGGTACGCATGAATACCGGGGCGTGATGGGCAAGATCGATATCATCACGGGTACCCTGGGTAAAGCTCTTGGAGGTGCTTCGGGTGGGTTCACCTCGGGCCGCAAAGAGATCATCGATATGCTGCGGCAGAAATCCAGGCCTTATTTGTTCAGTAATACCCTGGCGCCATCCATTACCGGGGCATCCATTGCGGTACTTGATATGTTAACGGAGACAACGGAACTAAGGGATAAACTGGAGAACAATACCAAATATTTCCGGGCGAAAATGACGGAAGCTGGCTTCGATATCAAGCCGGGCGACCATCCCATTGTACCTATCATGTTATATGATGCCGTACTGGCACAGGACTTTGCAGCACAATTGCTGGAAGAGGGAATCTATGTGATAGGTTTTTTCTTCCCGGTAGTTCCCAAGGGACAGGCCCGCATCAGGGTACAGTTAAGCGCCGCGCATGAACAAAAACACCTGGACAAGGCCATTGCTGCCTTTACCAAAATAGGTAAGAAACTAGGTGTGCTGAAATAGGCCGGGGTAAATAAAGGGTAATTTTACGATTCAGGGCTTGATCAATATATATTTTTCGGGCCGGACTTAATTTTCAGGGGAGAAGTTATGAAAAACAAGAAACGGATATTATTTTCGTTTCTCCTACGATGAGCCAACTCTACAGATCCCTTCCTACGAAATCACCCGAATTAATTTGTTTACCCAATTAAAGCTTTTTATGAAAAGATTTTTGATCAGTTTATCTGTAGTAGCCGTAGTGTTGTCGATGATTTCTTCTTCCTGCTCAGTAAAAAGAGATTGCCAGGGAAATAAGAAATACAAGCATGCTGGTGGTTTTTATATGTGAGCCGCTAACCTCGAGCTTCATCGGTTTGATCCTGTCCCGGCTGGGGTAGGATTTTTTTTTAGTACTATGTCAAACAAAATAATTCATTCCCTGCTTTTCCTGCTCTTCCCAATTTTCTCTGTTTCCCAACAGGGTTCGTTTCCGCAAAGCTGGGTGGGTAACTGGAAAGGCGAGTTAAGTTGGTTTGCACAGCCTGGTGAAAATCCCCGGCAGGTAAATATGGAACTGCGGATCCAACCCTCCGACAGTGCCCATCGTTTTTCATGGCAGATCATTTATGGGAATACCAATGAAGATAATCGCCCTTATACTTTAATTGCAAAGGATAGCAGCAAAGGGCACTGGGTTATTGATGAGCACAATGGAATTGTGCTGGACCAATACTGGATCGCCGGCAAATTAAGCGGGGCTTTTACCGTCATGAATTCAACTATTATCAATAATTATTGGATGGAAGAAGGAAAGCTACATGTTGAATTTTACAGCATTTCTGCCAAACCAGTCAGTACAACAGGCAAGGGTGATAAAGACTCGCCATTTGTAAACAGCTACCAGGTAAAATCCTACCAGAAAGCAGTGCTGGTAAGACAGTAAGATCAAGTATTGTCTTACTAAAGAATTCTCGGTATCATTCCCCTAATCCCCATATCCACCACCTGTTCTCCTTTGGAGGGTTCCCATTTTCCATCCGCCACTACCTCATTCCATTCAAAACTCTTATTAGTAGAAAGAGATACTTCAACAATGATATCACTGGTTTCGTTGCCGGTGATGGTAAGTTTATTGGTTGGATTATTCACAAAAGAGGCCGTTACCACACAGGAGCCTGCCGGAATGGGCGAGCTGGCAAAAAGCGGGTTGGGGACCGTAGTGGCCCCTGCTGGCGCCTGGCCCGAACTCACAAAAGGATAATTGACGCCGCCATAATTCACCGTGGTTTCAAAACCCCAGAAGCCCTGGGTTTTATTGGCATTGATGGGAAGCGTCTGGTTTTTGATCGTGAGGTTTTTGATATAGGTCCGGTAACCGATGAAACCGGCCCCCGTGCCGGGAAATTCCTGTTTGATTGTAATGCCGCTGATGACCGTGTCTATATAAAACCTGACATCAAAATTCTGGTAGGCTAATGAAACACGGAGCCATTCATAGGTGCCGGGGTTAATGCTGCTGATCGGAACACTGAAAAACGTTTCATTATTACCAGCCATATAGGCTTTTTCAAAATCGATGGCATTGGCTCCACCTGCCGTTGTTTCCGAAGCATGGTATAGTACGGCTCCAGCTCCCAATGCCGTAAAGGCCGATGGCGCCAGTTCAACATAGTGGGCACTCATTTTATTGAACACCGGGCTTTGGCCTGCATTCCCGGCGGGTATTACAGAAGGTTGACCGATATTATTCAGGCGGGCCTGCGTGGAATCAAATTTGAATTTGAAGACCAGATTAGCGGATGGGTTGTTATTGGATTCCTTTTTGCATCCGCTGGTCAGTACAATGATAAAACATACATACAGGCAAAGGGTGGACCTGGTATTCATAAGTTGGTTTTTGTTTTAACGTAGACAAATAGAAAAAATTGTCAATAGGTGTTTGCAGCCTGAAAGTTTAGCAGGGATGGATACCGCGGGTTAACTTTGCAGAAATTGTAAAGAAAGGATGAGACTTGTTATTTCCTGCCTGGCATTGACCATTTTTTTTAAAGGATGTTCTCCCAATAATGTAAAAATTGATAATAGCCTGGAAAAATACTTCACCGAACATAATGTAAACGGTTGTTTTGGGCTGAATGATAATGGGCGGGGAAAATTCACGGTCTATAACCTGCCCCGTTACCGGGATAGCAGTTATCTGCCGGCTTCCACTTTTAAAATAGTCAACTCGCTGATAGGGCTGCAAACCGGTAAAATCAGGGATGATAGTATGGTTATAAAATGGGATGGGGTGACCCGGCCTTTTGAAAGCTGGAATAAGGATCTTACGATGTATGAAGCTTTCCGGGTATCCTCGGTGCCCTATTACCAGGAAGTGGCCCGCCGTATCGGCAAAGACACGATGGAGTATTGGCTGAATGCGCTGGGTTATGGCAAGAAAAATGATAGTGATAAGGTGGTGATCAGTTCTCCCATTGATACATTCTGGCTGGATAATTCCATCCGAATTACACCCGACCAGCAATTGGGTTTGGTAAAGCAATTGTATTTTGACCAGTTGCCCGGATTTTTTAAAACCAACCAGGAAATAGTCAAAAGGGCCATGTTATTTGAAAACAATACTAATTACCGGTTGGCCTATAAAACCGGCTGGAGTTCCTGGAATGAAAAAACAGGGAAGCACCTGGCCTGGATCGTGGGTTGGGTCGAAGAGAATAATCATCCCTTCTTCTTTGTCCTGAATTTTGAAAGCCCTGAACGGGAAAAGGACATTCCCGCGATCAGGATGAAAATGCTAAAGGATATCCTGAAACAACTGGGATTTTTCGAAGGGAAAATGTAAAATCACTTATTTACTGCCATTATCAACACCCGGATCAGGGTTTAGCATAAAATTTGACAGCATTAACCCCAATGAATTTGCAATTTCAATACAAAGAATTCATCTGGCTGCTGGCAGCCGTTCCATTCTTTATTCTTTTGTTCATTTATCTCCTGCGATGGAAAAAAAGAACGAGGAAGAAAATGGGGGATGCCAGGCTGGTCCGCCTTTTAACAGGTAATTATTCACCTGCTCTTTTTACTACAAAATTTATCGTTCTCTCAACCGGTTTCGCCCTGGGTGTGGTCGCCCTGATGAATCCCCGGGTACCCGGTTCAGCCGATAAACTAACCCGGAAAGGGATTGATGTAGTAGTGGCCCTGGATGTCAGTAAAAGCATGCTGGCCAATGACCTGCCACCCAACCGGATTGAAAGAGCCAAGCAGTTTATTACAAAACTGATGAATGCCATGCCCGACGACCGGATTGGACTGGTTCTTTTTGCAGGGAAAGCTTATTTGCAAATGCCACTGACTGCAGATCATGGAGCAGCCCAGTTATATGTTTCCTCTGCCAGTCCCGATGCAGTACCGCAGCAGGGAACTGTTATCAGTGATGCGCTGAATATGAGTGTGAAGGCATTCAATCCGCGGGAGAGAAGATTCAGGTCCATTGTACTCATTTCAGATGGCGAAGACCATGATGCCGAAGCGGTCAATACCGCCGAAGAACTGGCGCAGCAGGGCGTTATGATCAATACTATTGGTGTGGGATCAGCAGAAGGATCCTTTATCATTGATCCGGCAACAGGTCAAAATAAAGTAGATGCCACAGGTGTAACCGTGATCACGCGGTTGAATGAAAGCACGCTTCAGCAGGTCGCTGAAAAAACCAATGGTGTTTACCTGCACCTGGAAAGCAGTGATGAAACGGTAACAGAATTAAAAAAACAATTGTCCCAGATAGAAAGCAAGGCATATGGAGATATCTCTCTCCTGAACTATAAGACTTTTTATATGTGGTTTGCCGGCGCCATGTTCGTTTTATTACTGGCTGAGAATTTTATACCCGAACGAAAAAAGGAAGCACCATGAAATATGGGTTAACGATAATGAGCCTGGTGATTTTTTTGCAGGTAAAAGGTCAACAAGTGAACCAGGCCATCCAGTCAGCCAATGATTTATACCGGGTCAAACAATATGACCAGGCGAACCAGGGATATGAAGAAGCGCTCCGCTTACAGCCTGGCAATATAACGGCCAAATACAATAAAACGCATGCTACCTACCGTCTTGGTAAAGCTGGGGAGGCTATTAAATCCTATGATGAGATCGCTGCAACCGTGAAAGATGGGGATCTTCGTTCCAAAGCCTATTATAACAAAGGCGCCATCCTAAGTCAGCAAAAAAAGCTGGAGGAGAGTATTGAAGCCTATAAACAATCACTGCGTCTGAATCCTAACGATATGGAAGCTCGGGAAAATCTCCAGAAGGCCTTACTGGAATTGAAAAAAAAGCAGCCGCCCAGGCCCAAAGAAGACCAGCAAAAGAAAAAACAGGAGCAGAAGCAACCACAGCCCAAAATGAATAAAAAAGAAGCAGAACAAAGGCTAAAATTGCTGGAGCAGAAAGAAAAGGAAGTGCAGCAACGATTGCAAAAAGAAAAATCCAAGACCGGCGGTTCACAGACCAAGGACTGGTAGTGAATTGCTAAGCTGCTATGCTGTCAGGCAATACCATCCCCCAAATTACAGGCTTAGATTTTGGATTACCTAACTTTGAGTGTTTTTTAATCAGCTAATTGGCATATTAGCAAACCAGCAAAGGCATGCAGTTTTACAGCGAATCACTTACGGCTTATAAAAGACTTCCCACCCGGGAAGTGAAGGTGGGGGGATTACTACTCGGCAATTTTAACCCAATCAGGGTGCAAACCATGACCACCACTGATACCATGGATACTTTGGCCACCGTGGAGCAATCGATCCGTTGTATAGAGGCCGGGGCCGAACTGGTGCGTATAACAGCGCCTTCAAAAAGAGAAGCGGAAAATCTCCTTCCTATCCGGAATGAATTGCGGAAAAGAGGATATACCACACCCCTGGTGGCCGATATTCATTTTACACCCAATGCTGCCGAGATCGCAGCGCGCATTGTTGAAAAAGTGCGGGTCAATCCCGGCAATTATGTCGACAAGAAAAAATTTGAACTGATCGAATATTCCGATGCAGACTATGCAGAAGAAATAGAAAGAATTACTGAGCGCTTTACCCCGCTGGTTAAAATTTGTAAGGAATATGGAACGGCTATGCGGATCGGCACCAACCATGGCTCGCTGAGTGACCGCATCATGAGCCGGTATGGGGATACGCCAATGGGCATGGTAGAAAGCGCCATGGAATTTTTACGGATTGCCCGGCAAGAAGATTATCACCAGATCGTACTCAGTATGAAAAGCAGCAATCCCCAGGTGATGGTGCAGGCTTATCGTTTACTGGTTAAAACCATGTTCGAGGAGTTTGGCGAATGTTATCCTCTTCACCTGGGTGTTACTGAAGCAGGCGATGGAGAGGATGGCCGGATCAAATCCGCGATCGGAATTGGGAGTTTGCTGGAAGATGGGATTGGGGATACGATACGTGTATCGCTCACCGAAGATCCCGAGCTGGAAATCCCGGTTTGCCTGGATTTGGTAAAACGATATGCTATTAAAAGCGAAAAGCTTTTAAGCACTGCCGTACATTCCATTCACGAAAGTGACAATACCCGGTTTACGGACTTGCAGTCTTCCGGACTTCCGGGCTTCGCAAATTCCGATCTTTCAGCGTTCCGGAATTCCGGACTTCCCTATGATCCCTTCAGCTACCAGCGACGCGAAACGTATGCGGTGGATATTATCGGCGCCAGGCAGGTTCCGGTAGTGATTGCCGATCTGAGTAAAATAGAAAGGATAAGCCCGGCTGATCTCCGGAGTATAGGTTATAGTTATGACGCGGCTTCGGATAAATGGTCCATTGCTGATGCCGCTGCTGATTTTGTTTTTACCGGCAACCAGCTCCTGAAATTTTCCCTCCCGGGAACACTGAAGGTGATTGTTTATCCAGCAGCCTGGGAAGAAGCTTGCACTGTTGCGTCATTAAAAGAAAACCATTTCCCGATTTTCCAGGATAGTGGCTATGCCGCCGCGGAATCCAAAAGTGATAAGTTGAATTTTGTGATGGTTGATTGTTTTAATGATCCTTTGCCAGGCGCCAGTTTTGCTTATCTCGACTATTCGGCCAATGATCCAACCGTGGTTTTATGTTTGAGCAGCACCAATAAAAATGCCATGCAATCCGTCCGCAGCATGTTCGTGGAATTGCAGAACAGGGAGATTAAAAATCCAGTGATCCTTGTAACGGATAGCAGCTGGCAAACACCGGATGAACACCTGATCCATTTTGCTACGGAAACAGGCGCTTTATTGCTCGATGGCTTTGGCGATGGGATTTGCCTGGGTTATTCTTCCAGGGCGCCACTTCAAAATATTAAAGTAAGCGGGCGGACCTACCTGGATGTAAAAGATATTTACCAGTTTACCAATAATACTGCCTTTAATATACTCCAGGCCACCCGCACGCGTATTTCCAAAACAGAATATATCAGTTGCCCCAGTTGCGGACGCACGCTCTTTGATCTCCAGGAAACCACGGCCAGGATCCGGGCCAGAACCCAGCACCTGAAAGGTGTCAAGATCGCTATCATGGGTTGTATTGTAAATGGCCCGGGTGAGATGGCCGATGCTGATTTTGGTTATGTGGGCAGCGGCCCCGGCAAGATTACCTTATACAAAGGAAAAGAAATTGTAAAGCGTAATGTGAACAGCGAAGTAGCAGTAGATGAACTGATCGGCCTGCTCAAAGAAAACCAGGCCTGGTTGGAGCCTTCCTGATATATTTGCCGCACCAAATTTGTAATATGAAAAGAATCCTTTTCTCATTGTTATCATGCTGCCTGCTATTAACCGCCTGCCTCGAAACAAGCACCCATACTTCTATCCGGGAGAATGGCTCGGGCAGTATGATAGCCACCGTTGACCTGAGCGAGATGATGGCGATGATGGCCGGTAATAAAAGCCAATCCGAGACATTCTCGTTTGACACTCTCATGTATGTCCGCAATCATTCGGATACCTCCGC
>DASUMO010000417.1:0-5035 GCA_036277695.1 Chitinophagaceae bacterium | reverse complement strand
TTCATCATTTTACCATCATTGGCAATTGCATTATAAAGTGCGAGTGTTTGCAGGGGACTGACTTGTATAGCGTAGCCGAAGCTCATCGTCAGCATATTCATAAGCCCGCCATGATTTTTATCAAGTGGCGCCAGTCTGGGTGAGGGAATATTGGCTAAATCCACCGGCGAACGTGTATCGAGATGGTAACGATGTAAATATTCCTTGAACTCCTTTGGCTTTTGTGAAAACGCTTTAAAGGCCAGCTTGCTCATGCCGACGTTGGAACTATGTGCAAAACATTCTTTAGCGGTTAATAAAGATTTGGGAGAACGTTCTGCATCAGTTACCATACGGGGACCCACCTGCATGCGCCCCGCACTTCCCACTTCCACTTTATCGTCCAGGGAAGAACTGCCTTTATCCAAAACAGCGAGTAGTGTAGCCAGTTTAATGGTAGAACCCGGTTCTGTGACGCGCAATGCATAATTATCATCTTCCCAGTAACTGCCATTGGACTGGCGTCCGAGGTTGGCAATTGCTTTGATCTTGCCAGTTTTTGTTTCCATCACGATACAGGTGCCATAGTCAGCTTCGCTTTTCTCCATCATCCGGAGTAAGGCATTTTGCGTGATGTCCTGTATGTTTACATCCAGCGTTGTAAAAATATCCTTCCCGTTTTCGGGTTCAATCTGGAAACCTTCAACTGGTACTGCTCCACCGGCGATATAACGTACCAGGCGTTGACCCTTTTGACCGGTCAACAGGCTATCGTAGCTTTTCTCCAGTCCTACGTTCTGCTTTTTGATCTTTCCATTGCTGGCGATATGTTCGCGGGATAAACCGATAGTCCGGTTGGCGAGCAATCCAAAAGGTGAAATGCGTTTGCTGTTTTCCTCGACAATCACCCCGCTTTTATTGCGGCCCAGCTTCACGAGGGGAAACTGGCGGAAGGCCTTGTATTCGGCAAAAGTCAGTTTCTTTTTTAGCGGGTAATAGCGATTTTTCTTTTTGTAACCAGCTTGCAACTCCCTTTTATATTGTGCCTTAGATTTATCCGCAAAAAAATCAGCCATGGCCATGGCAAAGGAATCAAGGTTGGATTTAAATACTTTCCCGTTTTTTTCACGAAGGCCATCGGCCATGAAGTCGAGGTAAATATCAAATTGGGGAAGTGAAGTACTTAACATCTGTCCATCTTCACTATAGATGGTTCCCCTGTCGGCATCCAGCTCCTGTATTTTCTGGTGCATGCTGTCACTCATGCTGCGCCAGTGTTCACCCTGGAAACGCTGGATATAGAAGGCTTTCCCGAGGATCAGCAAACTGAGCACTACCATGCCCAGGAAACTGAGGTATACTCTCCAAAGTATGTCGCGTTTTACTTCCAATGCCGCTTGGTTTCACCCGCCGGGCGTTGGCGCTGGCGGGCAGTAGTTTTTTAGTTGTTCGGAACATTGATCACATGCTACGATGATGTCAATGATTCCATTTATTTGAGCTTCGTACCTTAATTCAAGCTATCCAACAACACCACCGGTGATTCCACCAGTTCCTTTAAACCCAGCGGTTCAACTGCTTTTGCCAGTTCGCTTTGTTTACTGCGAAACATCACTTCACTTTTTACTGTTTTATATTCCCATTGCAGTTCTTTGACTTCTTTGGCTGTGCGGTTGATACTACGGATGGTTTTATCGGCATTATGCCCGTTATAGATATAAACCACCGCAAGCAGGGCCAGGAAAAGAAAAAATGGTAATTGCTTTACCAGGGAATGGTAATTCAGCCATCTTTTCCAGCTTTTTATGCCCGGATTTTTAACCGGACGGGTATCCTCTGCTGATTCAGAAGATTCAATATGTGAGGCTGCCTGCTCGTTCATGGATTAGTTGCCAGTAAGACTGGCCTGGTTGGTTTTTCTCGCCTTTGAATACCTAAAAGGGTTGATTTCAAAGGATATAGATTTTCCATTTTTTATACCCTTATATATGTATGATAAGAACTCTGTTGAGGAAAGCTGCGAGCTTCTTCCTAGTTACTCTTCTCTCATTCACCATTCACTATTCACCATTCACCACTCACCACTCACAACTTCTCCGCAATTCTCAGCTTCGCGCTTCGTGACCTTGGATTCTGCCGCAACTCTTTTTCCGAAGCCGTTATTGGTTTTTTAGTTATTGTCTTTAATTCATTCACCGGTTCCGACATGATAAAAGGATTAGGCTCCGTCTCGTCAAAACTGCCGCGACGGAAAAAATTTTTTACCAACCTGTCTTCAAGAGAATGAAATGTTATGATCGCCACCCGGCCTCCGGGCTTGAGCAGGAGAAGAACCTGCTGCAGCATTTCTTTCAATGCCCCTAATTCATCATTCACTTCAATGCGTAAGGCCTGGAATACCTGGGCGAAGTACTTGTTGGGATTTCCTTTTACCATTTCACGGAGTGCATTCTTGAAACCTTCAATTGTGCGAAGAGGACTGGCGCTGCGGATACTGACAATGGTTTTCGCCAGCGTTTTGGCATTGGTCACTTCTCCATACTGCTCAAACAATTTATGTAATTGCTGTTCGCTGTAGTTGTTGACCACCTCAAATGCAGTGAGCCTTTGCCGTTGATCCATCCGCATATCCAGGGGAGCATCAAAACGTGTGGAGAATCCTCTTTCGGCTTCATCGAACTGGTGACTACTAACTCCAAGATCTGCCAGGATTCCATCAATTGCCACAATTTGATGCAAGCGAAGAAATCGTTGCAGGTGCCGAAAGTTATGCGGTATAAAAACCACCCGCGTATCATCGGGAAGATTTTTCCTGGCGTCTTCATCCTGGTCAAAAACAAAGAGTTTTCCCTCTTTGCCCAATTTTGACAGGATAGCTTTCGAATGCCCCCCGCCCCCGAATGTACAATCGACATATATTCCACCAGGCTGAATATTCAACCCTTCGATGGTTTCCTGGAGCAGAACCGGGATATGATATGGTTGGGATGAAGGAGAAACCGGGTTATCGTGTTGATCATTGCTCATTCGATTACCCTTATCCCAGGTTATCGGATCCTGGTTTTTTGTTCATCACCTCGTTCGCGAGGTTACTGAATGTGTCCGGTGAGTATGATTCAAAGAACTGCTTGTACTTATTACTATCCCAGATTTCTATCTTATTGACCGCTGCTACCAGCACGATATCCTTTTCTAACCCTGCATGCTCTTTCAGGTTGGGCGGCACTAAAAGCCGGCCCGCACTGTCCGGTTCCACGAATGTGGCCCCGTTTAAAAAATAGCGGCGGAACTCCCGAACCTTGGGGTCGAAATCGTTCAGCCGGCTGATATCCGCGAAAAGCGGTTCCCAGTTTTTGACCGGGTAAAGAGCTAGGCATTTTTCAAAACCCCTGTTGATAACGAATCGGCTGACTTCCTCTTCCGGCAACTGTTTCTTGAAACCCGCCGGGAGCAGGAACCGACCCTTGGCGTCCAAGGTGGCCTCGAATTCTCCGAGAAAGCCTATCATTATCAGGGATTTGGGTCAAAATTGAATTAATTGACACAAAATAACACTTTTTCCCACTTGATTACCAAATTTTTAGAATTTTATTTTTTCCACAGTAATTTTTTAGCTGAAACCAGCTAGGGGTAAGGGTTTCAAAAGGTGGTATAGAAAAATGCCAGAAAAGCCCGGTGTACAGGCTGTGAATTGAGGTGGAAAAGCTGTGGATAGTGATAGCCGGGATCAAAATTGAGGGATTTGATTGACCTTCCCTGTTTAAAATGATAATATGCTGGCGGGTTATTCCGGGAAAACCTTACTGGATAAACTGGGGATCAAAACTTCCATGAAGATTTTATTGATTCACCCTCCAGGAAATTATGATGCCTTATTGGGAAAAGATATCAGTGCGCAATGCTGCGGTCAGAAAGAAGTGCCCGACTTTATCCACTTATTTACCCGCAGCTTAAAAGAATTTTATACGGCCACCCAAAAACTCCAGCCAGTTATTGCGTCCAATCCACAGATCATTATTTGGGTTTCCTGGTATAAAAAATCTTCAAAAATACCAACGGATATTAACGAAGACCTGATCCGTGCCTGGGCATTGGAAAATGGATTGGTAGATATAAAAGTTTGCGCAGTAAGCGAAGAATGGAGCGGACTCAAACTGGTAGTTCCCCTGAAAAAAAGAAAAGCACGATAACATGTTTGTCATTTATAAGGATATTTGCGGTTCAACAAATACAGCAGTTGGCTGTAGGTTATGCATCCCAGGGATCTTTCGATCAGCGATTTTACTTACCGACTTCCCGAAGACAGGATTGCAAAATATCCTTTACCCGAAAGGGATTCCTCCCGGTTGCTTATTTATAAAAAGGGAATAATCAGCGAAGACCTGTATAAGAATATTGGAGAATATATTCCCCCGGAATCATTATTGGTTTTCAATAACACAAAAGTTATTGAAGCCAGGATATTATTTCAGAAACCTACCGGTGGTGTCATTGAAATATTTTGCCTGGAACCGCATGAACAATACGGGGATATAACGCAAGCCATGGCACAAACAGGAAATGTATTGTGGAAATGCCTGGTCGGAGGTGCTTCCAAATGGAAACATGGCGAGCTGCTGCAAAAAAAGATAATCACTGCAACTGAACCCCTCATGTTGAGCGCCGCATACAGGGAAAAAAGAACCGATCACTTTATCATAGAACTTTCATGGTCACCCCCGGCCCTGAGTTTTGCTGAAATGATTCACCTGGCCGGTGCTGTCCCCCTCCCACCCTACATAAAGCGGGCCGCTGAAGCCAGCGATGCGGAACGTTACCAGACCGTATATGCAAGAGCCGATGGTTCGGTAGCCGCTCCTACAGCTGGTTTGCATTTTACAGAGCAGGTGTTTGCTTCACTGGCTGAAAAAAATATTCAAAAAGATTTTGTCACCCTGCACGTGGGCGCCGGCACGTTTAAACCGGTAAAATCAGTCACGATGGCGGAGCATGCGATGCATGCCGAATATATTGACATTCATATTGACACAATTGAAAATGTACTCACCCATCTTGA
>DASUMO010000416.1:0-7069 GCA_036277695.1 Chitinophagaceae bacterium | reverse complement strand
ACCGGGGATTATTTTACTTCAGTGAGCGGGGCAATTTCCTATACGTTGGTACCAGGTATCCAGAATGGCGAAAGGATACGGTATGTATGGAGTAGCAATAGCAATGGCGTGAGGACACTGGATACGATAACACTTTTTTATAACGCCCTGACATTGCTGGCTGACAATATGGAAGGTAATTTCACTACCAATTGGAACAGCAGCACCTGGGGCTTTACCAATGCATCAGCTTTTAGTGGATCTAAGTCAATGTCTGAATCTCCCTCCGGCCGTTATCCTGCCAAAAGTACAAGGACCGTCACTTATAAGAATACACTCAATCTGAACGGGGCCAGTGCAGCTTATTTAAGCTTTTGGGTTAATCATGAATCACAAAATTGTTATGACAACCTGAAGATTGAGGTAAGCACCAACGGTAAACAATTTGTTCCTCTTTGCGGCAGGAACACTGTTAGCGAAAGCAAGGCAGCTTTGGGGGGTAAACCGGCCCTGACCGGAATACGGCGAGCCTGGACGCGAGAAATAGTTAATCTGTCAGCCTATCTCGGTAGTTCACAATTGAGGTTGCGTTTCAATTTTATTTCAAACAGTGATACGTTGAAAGGCGAGGGATTTTTTATAGATGATGTGAAAGTAATCAAGAGCAATGCTCCCCTGGCCCGCCCTGCCTTGTTTGTGAATGTGGAGGCAGCCCTTATTGATAAAAACCTCGTAAAATTAAATTGGGAGGCCTATACAGATAACGGGCATAGCCATTTCGAGGTGGAAAAATCAGGCGACGGTATTTCTTTTATACCAATTGGCAAGGTCAACACAGCGCCTCCTTTTATCTTTTTCGATAATGACGCGAAGGAAGGACCGAACTATTATAGGATCAGGCAGGTAAACAAAGACCAGTCCGAGCGATTCTCAACTTCGATAAAAATAAAAGTGGGAGCGGGGTATTCCGTGTTGCTCTTTCCCAACCCCATGGCAAACTATGCTAACTTGATGATTGAATCGGATAAAAAAGAGCGGGTAAGGGTAGAAATATTCGATACTGACGGAAAATTAATTCAGGTAATGCCGGTAATCCTGGCGCCCGGATTCAATTCCACCCGCATTGATGCTTCGGCCCTGGCAAGGGGATTATATATTATCAGGATAACCGACAGTAATAACCAGATGATGGACATTCTACGGATCGTTCGCCAATAAAGAACCGGGATGAACCGGATGAATAATGATGCGGTCAACGAAAATGACCGCATCTTTCATTTCAACAAGCTTATTCTTCAAACAAGCAGTAACTACCACCTACCCATTCCTTGTCTTTATTATACCTTACTCCAATCATTTTTCCCTTGCTGAGCCTGGCCAGGTTTTGCACGGGCTGGGGGCGGGCTTCACCATCTTTCCAGAAATAGAATAACCTGATTTCGGCCTTGGCCGGGATATCCGGCGTTTGAATCACATCCGCGTATTGAACTTTTCGCTGCAGGATCCAGTTCTCCGGGTCTTTCACCTGATCTATATCCTCCATCCTAACATCAATCAACACACCTTGCCCGGCAAAGGAAAAAAGAGGTTTCAATACAAAATTCTCCAGGTCGCCGGGCAGTTGTTTTAATTCATGCAGAAAAAAAGTTTCCGGTACATAGGGATGCCTGATCAGGGGCAATGTGTATTTACTGATACGGTAAAACCAGGCGGGATGCGGTGCCCACTCTACGTCCAGGTCTTCGAAAAATAAATTTCCTTTTTCCTGCACTTCTTTGGGTTGTTGAAGAAGGTCATCGAAGATCACCCGGTTATAGATCCTTTTGATTTCCACTTTCTTTCCTTCTTTTTTATAGAAAAGTTTTTTTCCCTCCTTCACTAATTCGGTAATGCAAACGGGCTCTATGCCGGTGAAATCGCGGGTGCAATAAAAATCAATCCGTGTTTTTTGTTGGTGCGGAAACACTTCCAGCAGAATGACATGTTCCGGCTCATGACCGCCAAGGATTAATTCTTTTAAAAGGCGGAGATAAGATTCGCGGGTGTGCCCGCCGAGGTAAGCAGAATATCCCGGGGGCACTTCAAAATGATTCCTGAAAACATCATCGATCAAAACTTCATAGGCAAACAAAGAAGGAAAACCCTGCATCTCGATGAGTTGGGGTTCATAGTGACCATCTTTATTGATACAGATCCCGAAATCAAAGGCAATGAATTGCGTATGGTCATTTTCACCGGGCACCTTCAGGCCTCGCGGGATGGCATCCCGTGTTAATTCTTTAAAGGCCGGATCGGTAATTACATCAATAATACTTTCACAGGCATCCAGTAATTTTTGTTTAAACTCTTTGGGAATAAATATGGCAGTTTCAGCAACCCGGAATTCAATAGCACCGGGATGGGGCCGGTTCAATTCCCTTAAAAAATCCTGGTATTTTGCCGGTGTAAAATGGGTATTAAAATTTTCCCGGATAGAAGGAACCATGAAATGCTGGTTTAATGCAGCGGAAGTTACTGCAAGGCGTATTAGCTGCCAAAGTTTTGAATTTTTATATAGTGGTAACCCTGAACGCAGGCCTGCTCCGGATATTAGGCTACTGCTCCGGCTAATTCCAGTTTGTTGATAGCCTGGTCAAGGAAATTCGGAAGAATATGGGAATGTGTCCACATGATCTTATCCGGGTCATCCAGGTGTTCCAGCATGCTGAGCAATTTATCCAGTCCATGGCTTTCAATCACTGTATTTCTTTTTTCCTCCGTTTGCAGGTACATGCTCATGCCCGGAGCATCCGCTTCTGGATGAAACTGGGTGCCGATCATATACTCGTTAAACCGGATGCCCATTACTGCTCTTTCATAGGGAACATGGGGCCGGCTTTTTTCAATGCAAAGTAATTTGGCGCCCATTCGGTTCAACAGGGAATGATTAGGCTGGATGACCTGGTAATCACGGCTGTCAACGGCATAAAAAGGATCCCGCAATCCATCGAAAACCGGCTCCTCCTTACCGGCATCCAGCATATGGACGGGGAATACACCGAAAGCAGTGGATCTTCTCTTACAAACCAGGCCTGCATTGAAATATCGGCTGGCCAGCTGGAAAGAATGACAGATGAAAAAGATATATTTTTTCTGGGTATTGGAAGGATTGTTGTTAAAGCGTTCCATCCTGTCCAGCCAGCGGCACCAGGCAATATCCCAATCTTCAAAACGGCTTTGAAGGGGATCCCCGGGACCGCCACTCGAAATATAGATATCGTAGGAATTATCAGGTAATTCATTCCTTAATCGCACATCAAATTCGTCACAATGCAGTTCCACCTGGCTGGAGACCGCCCAGGCGGCGATAATCTCTCGTATACAACGCATGCCCTGGTTGGCACGGCCTTCATAAAGATCAAGGATCGCAATGCGTACGAGTCGGTTTTCATTCGAGCCCATGCGGCAAACATAATGATTTTTTAACCCCGGTTTTGTCGTAATAATGACGAAATTTCCCCGCGCTGTGGATTTTATTAGGGTTAAAGGGTATTTAATATAAAAACATGGAATAAAAGTAAGAGGGGGCTCAAATTAAATTATTTAATCCCTTCAATTTTTTCTTTCATATAATTTCTCCCCACCCAAAAATGTTTTTAATACAACTGTTTTTAATAGCTCATTCTCCGCTGTATTGACCAGGTCACGGTCCAGTATAACAAAATCCGCCAGTTTCCCTTTTTCCAAGGAACCTTTTTCATGCTCTTCGAAATTGGACCTGGCAGCCCAGATGGTCATGCCCCGTAAAGCCTCTTCCCGGCTCAGTGCATTTTCTTTTTGGAACCCTGAGTCTGGCCATCCTTTCGGGTCTTTGCGAACCACGGCAGCATAAAATGTTTTGATGGGTAAAATATCTTCAACGGGAAAATCCGTGCCCAGTGCAATCCATCCGTTTTGCTGTAATAATTGTTTAAATGCGTAAGCCCCTTTCACCCGTTCACTTCCCAGGCGGTCACCGGCCCAATACATATCGGATGTGGCATGGGTGGGTTGCACGGAAGGTATAATTGAATAAGCCCCGAATAATTCAAAATCCTGCTGGTTTACCACCTGTGCATGCTCAATCCTCCAGCGCAGGTCATTATTCTTCTTAAGGTATTTGGCATAAGTGTGCAGGATTGTCCGGTTTCCGCTATCCCCAATGGCGTGAGTACAGATCTGGAAACCATGCTGGCTGATACGGGCCGCCACCGAATCAAAATGTGCCGGCTGGCTTAACAGGAAACCAAAGTGACCGGGTTTATCCTGGTAAGGTTGTAGTAAACAGGCGCCCCTCGATCCCAGGGCACCGTCTCCATACACTTTAAAACTTCTTACATGCAGGCGATCGGTTTTGATAATTCCTCTTGCTTCCAGGTAATCGTAATTGGCTTTTTCATCACTGAGCATTGCATAGAGCCGGATTTTCAGTTCGTCATTGTCCTGCAGTTTTTTTATTCCTTCAACTGCCGTAAAGCTCAAACCACAATCGTCAATGGTGGTAAGTCCCGCCGCCAAACAATTTTTTTCGGCCGCCTGCAGCGCTTTTTTGAATTGTTCGGGACTGGTTTCCGGTATCCTTGCTGAAACTAAATCAATCGCGTTATCAATGAGCAGTCCTGTCAGTTTTCCATTCTTAACTTCTATTTCCCCGCCTTCGAGTTTATCACCTGTTTTAATACCTGCCTCGTCCAGGGCCTTTTGGTTGGCCATCGCAGCATGTCCGTCGATTCTGCGAAGTAAAACGGGGCGGTCGGGAAACAAACGGTTCAATTCATCGTTGACGGGAAACTCTTTTACCATCCAGTCATTCTGGTCCCAGCCACGGCCGGTTAACCAGCCTTCAGGATTTTCGTTGGCAAAGGTCTGTAGCTTATTGATTATCTCTTCCCAACTTGTAGTTCCTACCAGGTCAATCTGCTGCAGGCTCATTCCATATCCTACAAAATGTGCGTGCGCATCAATAAATCCCGGGTAAATAAATTTTCCTTCCGCGTCCAGTTTTTCTCTTGCTTCAAACTTCTTTTCCAGTTCAGCGGTCTTGCCTGTTTCAACAATCTTTCCATCGCTGATGACCATTGCTTCAACAACTGAAAAGGCGGAGTCTATGGTATAAATCCTGGCATTATAAACAAGCAGGTCTGCTTTTTCCCGGGAGTTGCAGGCCAGTAAACAAGAACCAATGATGGCAGCGATCAGTGTTTTTTTCATTTGTAATAACTAGTTCAAAAATTTAGGCGGATGTTTTTTATGATGTATGGTTTTATCCTGGAAGGCTTTCGCGGCCGCTAAGATAGTGGCTTCGTCATATAAATTCCCGATCAGGGTTATGCTGATGGGGGAACCGTTTTTATTAAAGCCCATGGGCATGCATAGTGCCGGGTGCCCGGTAAGATTGGTAATGGCCAGTTGGTTGCCGGCATACGTGGGAACAATAACGATATCAAAATTCTTCATGAAAGCATTCAGTTCCTGGCAGAGCTTTGAACGATAGCGGTTGGCATTGATATATTCCACGGCGGGGATCATTCGGGCCGTTCGAAAAATATTGGGCCAGAAATTCTTATCCTGCCGTTCGATCAGGTCATCCCGGTTGGTTCTGGTCAGTTCATCAAAGGCGGCGGCAGATTCGGCACTGATGATTATGTTCATCATATCAAAAGGATATATCGCGGAATCAGGAAAAATGACCGGTTGTAAATAGGCGCCCAAACCGCGGTAAACTTCCAAAACTTTCCATTCGGCTGCGCTGCTGTCAAGTCGCTTAAAATAATTCGAAGCATACGCTACCCGCAGTTTTTTCCAGTCGGGTATTTTACCTGTATAATTAAATGTATGGCGGAGTGAGCCAGGATCTTTGTCATCTGTTCCATGAATAAATGCGAATACGATGGCTGCATCTTCTGCGCTGCGGCAAATAGGGCCAATCTTATCGAGGCTCCAGCTCAGCACCATGCCCCCGCTGCGGCTGGTAGCACCAAAGCTGGGTCTTAAGCCCGTCGTACCGCAACGTGTGGAGGGGGAAATAATAGATCCCCATGTTTCAGTTCCAATAGCAAAGGGTAAGAGGCCAGCTGCTGTGGCAGCTGCAGATCCGGCTGAAGAGCCGCTGGAACCCTGGTTGAGATTCCAGGGATTTTTGGTGGCGCCTCCAAACCATTTATTGTCGTAAGCCAATGCGCCCAGTGAAAGTTTGGCACAGAGTATGGCCCCGGCGTTTTGCAGCTGACGATAAACAAAAGCGTCTTCCTCAATTACCTGGTCTTTATAAGGCTCACTGCCCCAGGTAGTCTTTGTGCCTTTTACAGCAAACAAATCTTTCAGTCCATAGGGTATTCCATGGAGCGGACCCCTGTAAATACCTTTTTTCAATTCTTCATCTGCCTGCCGCGCCTGTTTCATAGCTATCTCTTCCGTCAGCGAAATCACACATTGTAAAGTATCTCCCCATTTCTTCAGGCGGTCCAGGAAGAACTTGGTCAATTCCACGGAACTGATCTTTTTATGGACGATCAGCGCAGCCAGTTGGGGAATGGAATAGAAAGCAAGATCATTCCGGTTGGTCGGTAATAAAGTACGGTTGGGTATTTCCCAACTGATTTTTTCTTTTTTACCCGATACTTTTTGACCGATGAGCGGATTAAAGGCAAAGGGATAGGGCAATTGATTGGGTGGATAGAATTGATGCATACTGGTATAGAGCGCCCTGTTTTCTTTCATGTTATCCAGCATGGAATCAACCTCGGACTCTGAAAAATTAAGATCATAGTATGTCAGGGCCTCACGGATCAAATGGATGGAGTCGGATTTTGATTGTGAAAAGCAAGGCAGGAATAAAATACATAAAGCAAAGGTGATCGGGATTCTCATAACAGCTGTTTAGAATGCTGAAATTAAGGAAATTCCCCTGCCATAAAGTGGGTCAGGGTTGCATTAAAAAGGGCTGAAGATTAATGATTAGATTTATTGGACACAACGAACGCTGAGAATCCGCGATGGACGCAAAGTTCATTACACCATGACACAGGGTCTTTGGGACTAACCCTTGCTATCGCCGCGAGAAATTTTATAA
>DASUMO010000415.1:0-3185 GCA_036277695.1 Chitinophagaceae bacterium | reverse complement strand
TTCCAATGGTGGAAGTGGCGCTTGCCAGATCTCCGGTTCAGTTACATCAACCCTCACCGGTTCTCATACAAGATGTGGTGGTTTGTATACTGAAACCTGGACATTCACTGACAATTGCGGCAGAACGATCACCCGCAGCAGGACAATCACTGTAACTCCGGCACCTGCCGCAGTATTTGTGAACGCTCCTGGAAATATCACAGCACAGGTTTGCGGTATTGCACCGCAACCGACATCACTGTCCTATAGCAACGGTCAAACAGGTAACTGTGCGATCAGCGGTAGTGTGATGTCTGTGATTACTGGTGGTACTGTTGCCAATTGCGGATTGTATACTGAAACATGGACATTTACTGATCCTTGTGGCAGAGGTTCGATCACACATGTACGTACCATCTTTGTACCATGCTGTAAGGCTTGTACTTACACCCAGGGTGCTTATGGTAATGCTGGTGGTCAACACTGTCTGCCTGATGGTTCACAACTGGGTACTTCTGCATTGCTCACACAGATCATGGATGCAATGCCTGGTGACTCCGCAGTTATCGGTCTCAAGTCTACCAACAGGTACTGGGTACTGAAACTGTCCGATGTTAACCAGAATGGTAACAGCAATATCTATAAGATGCTGCCTGGTGGTGGTAATTCGCAAGCGTTCGGCCTGGATACTTATCCTGGTTCACCGACCTACAGCAATACGGCTTCATGGTCAGTGGTTCCGTTGAGAACTGCTAACCCGCAAAGAGGTCGCATCCTGAACACGCTGGCGGCTCAAACCATCACGATGTTCTTTAACCTGCAGCTTGATGATGACCTGGGCAATATTCCGCTGACCGCAGATACATTGGTTACAGCCGATGCTAATTGCGGAAGCAGTGACCCAATACCCGGAACGGATACTAAGTTTGGATTACCTCATGAGGTGGTAGTATTCCTGAACGGTGGTAATGGCTACGCTCCAACTGTTGCCGGATTGTATCAACTGGCGAATGATTACCTGGGTGGATTAACACCTGGTAACCTGAGCCTGAGTGCAGTCGCTGCTGCAGTGGATGTCATCAACAATGCGTTTGATGAGTGTAGGGTACTCACTGGTCTGTTGCCTTATGTACCACAGGTTGCACCATTGATCACCAGTACATATTCAAGCGGCGACCAACTCCGGGTTACGGCTTATCCAAATCCTTACGTTGATAATGTAAGATTTGTGATCGAGTCTTCTGTATCCGGCCAGGCTGTACTTGAAGTGTATGACTTGATGGGACAGAAATTGAAAACCGTTTACCAGGGCTTGATCCATGCGAACAAAGGCCAGGTGATCGACTTCAACGTTCCCGCTCTCAACAAAATGAGTATGATTTATATTCTGAGAGTTGGTGGTCAGCAGGTTTCGGGCAAATTGCTTTACCTGAATTAAGAAAAAGACCGAAAAACCATTCTTCAAAAGTCCCGCTCCGGCGGGACTTTTTTTATGCTGTCAAATAATTTGGGTGAACAATCATGGAACAGCCGTCATTAGTATTATTTACCTAGCGGTGTATTAGTTTTGAAAAAGAGCTGGGATGTCCTGAACTCTTCTCCGGAAACAACCAGGGCATATTTGCCCTGTGGCAAAGCAGAAAGATTTCTGTAAATGGCATTAGCACCTTTATTAATCCTGACCTTTTCTGTAAACATTACCTGGCCTGTCAGGGCAATAACCGAAAGATCTACAACCCCCCTGAAATTGGATTGCATATCCAGCAGGAGATTATTCGTTACTGGGTTTTGGAAGGCCAGGTGGATATAGGGCGATTCGGTACGTATTACGGCAATAGTTTTATAATATTGGGCAAAGCCGTTCAGGTCAACCTGCTTTAATCGGTAAAACGCTTTCACCGGGGGTTTAGGATCCACCACCTGGTAATTGCGCTCACGCAGGGATTCCTGTTGACCGGCCACTCGTCCAACGGGAATAAAATCTTTTCCATTTTCGCTTCTCTCCACTTCAAAATAATCGTTGTCAATTTCCTGAATACTTTGCCATTTCAGAATATTGGAGTTACTGTTTTTCCATCCGGTGAAATAACGAATCGATGCCGGCAGTGGTTCCGCATTTGTTGCGCTGATCTGGTACTCGCAGTTTGAACCGGCCGTGCCATCAATGGCTACATATACTTTTGTTCCTGCCGGTAAGGAGATCGCGTTGGCGACTATCGTGGAACCTGTATTGGCAACACAATTCCGGTAGGTAAGCGCCGCACAACTTCCCGTAAAAAAACCGATCTGGAAGCCACTGCTGTTATCAGCCGGTCCATTGTCGCAAAGAATGTTTTCAATATGAATCGTACTGATGCCCGTTGTCGCAACCTTATAGGCATAAAAAGCAGTATTCTCCAGGGAAAAAGCACAAAGTTGAATCGGCGTAACCGTGGGACCACCCTGGTGACAGGCATTATTATCTGTTATCGGCGTAGGCCCGATACTGGTTGCGCCCGGACAATCATCATTCGGGGGTGTATAAAACTGTGCGGCGATTTGGATATTACCTGCTATCGGTGTTTTAATTCTCAGGTTATAGGTCGTATTATTAGACAACACAAAAGTTTCGGCAGGCGCCCACAAACCCTGACCATCATAAAAGCACATACTGGAGGGGGTCTCCAGGTTACCACCCGAACAGGCTCCGTCATACATGGCTATTTCACAATTCACTCCCCCCGGTGCAATAATGCGTAATAAAGGCTTTTCGGCTGGTGCTCCGGTTGTAATGGAAAAATAGGTAACCGGAGTATTTCCAGAACTTGGGCAAACTACAGTTCCTCCAGTGCTCGCAGATGTTGCATACGAACGTAATACACCATCAAAAATCAAAGGAATGGGAGTAGAGCAGGATGAACCCGGCTGGGCAAACAGGCAGCTATAGTGCACAAGAATCGTTATAATGAATACGGCTACGGTTTTCATGGTCACAGGGGTTGGATTAATACTTGAAAATTACAATATGAAAACTCCAAGTCGACTCATCCCGGTCCCCTAACTCGAAAAATCGAGTACTTCTTGGGTTAAACGAGGTCGTAATTCAACGTATTTTTTCGATCCTGCTTATCTTAGATCAAAATATTCAAACGCAGTAATTCCGGTATTCCATCCATTATAATTCCCTGGCTTCCCGGATTTGGCGAACCGGCATTAATTCATTATTT
>DASUMO010000414.1:0-4961 GCA_036277695.1 Chitinophagaceae bacterium | reverse complement strand
GTCTTTTTTTCGTATTCGTCATCACATTCCCGGGAACCAGTGACGGCCTACGATCTCTCGGAAAGGCCATGGCACTCCTGCCAGGATCAGTAGTAATGCAATGACCAGCAGCCAGCCCGTAGATCGATAGTTTAATGCCTTGGCCCTGCCACGGGCCATAGTGATGAGGACAATTGCAGCAATCATGAGTAAAGGGTGCTCCACCCAGAAGAAACGGTAAAATTTATCTTTCATCAGTTCTGCACCTTCCGGTAAGCCATGAATGATCCCGTAACGACCGGCAATCACCTGGTAAAGCCCCACCAGCAGCATCAGGTGAGCAGAAATCAACAGCCACAAACTCGTTTTACGAATACCGGCATTCTTTCCGAAAGCCTGGAATAAGGTGATCAATAAAAGTAAAAGAATAATCCAGCGAAGAATATTGTGCAGGTGCAGTAATCCTGTATCCATAGCAATTGATTTAGGTGGCCAAAACTACAACAGCCAACCGGCAACTTCAAATTAACTTATCGTCCGCCCCACCAACTTGCTCCAGACTACCTTAAGGTCTCAATCCACCCAATCCGCAATAAAAACATTGGTATCCCGGGTGCCCCCATTATTCCTGTTGCTGCAGAAAACGATTTTCTTTCCATTGGGAGAAAACATGGGAAACGCATCAAAGCCCTTATCGCGGCTGATTTTCTTCAGGCCACTTCCATCTTCTTCTATTGTATACAGGTTGAAAGGAAATCCTCTTTTGTATTCATGGTTGGAAGCAAAGATGATCCGCCTGCTGTCGGGCATAAAAGCAGGCGCCCAGTTGGCCTGGCCAAAGGAAGTAACCTGGCGCGCATTGCTGCCATCCGCATTGGCTACCCAAACTTCCATATTCGTGGGGGCTACCAGGTTTTCGGCCAGCAGGTCCTTGTATTCTTTTATCTCTGCTTCTGTTTTGGGCCGGGAGGCCCGCCAGATCAGTTTGGTTCCATCGGGGCTGAACCAGGCGCCCCCGTCATATCCCAGCATATTGGTAATTCTTTTTTCCTGGCCCGTTTTAAGGTTCATGATATACAGGTCAATATCGCCATCCTTATCACTGGTATAAAGCATCTGTTCCCCATCGGGCGATAGCGTGGCCTCTGCATCATAGCCTTTGGAATGGGTGAGCTGCCTTACGATTTTTCCATCCAGGTCTGCCATAAAAATATCGTAGCTATCATACAATGGCCAGATATATTTATTCCCGTATTTAGCCCGATCTGGTACGGGTGGACAATTCTCATCCCCTAAATGCGTAGAGGCATAAATAATATGCTTTCCATCACGCGTAAAGAAAGGGCAGGTTGTACGGCCTTTACCGGTGCTGATCATTTTGTAAGTAAATGGCTGGCCTTTTTTCGGGACTTTACCTGCAAAGATCTGGTCGCAATTGATTCCCTCTTTTACATAGGTACGTTGAAAAACCAGCCATTTGCCATCATAGCTCCAGTAAGCTTCGGCATTATCACCCCCGAAAGTGAGCTGTTGTATATTTTTGAAATGGGACTCTTCCGCATAAAGCAGGGTATCCGTACTCGTTACCTGACCTGTCAAATTAGCGGTAGGTTTGCAGGCAATAGTTATTAGTGCGGCAAAGAATAAAATGACGATAGCAGTTTTTTTCATGTAGATGGTTTTTATCAGCGCAGGCAAAGTTATTTTTGTTAAACAGGGGTTTTGTCAGCCCAATGTCAAACCCTGCCGCGATAATTCAATTAGTTTTGACTATGATTCGGTTTGCAAACATAATCAGCGGGCTGATTGCCGGAATGATTCTGCTCAGCAGTTGTAATGATAAAAAGGATGATTCCCCCTTTGCCGAGATTTTTTCCCGGCCTTCTTACAAGGGCTTAACCGACAGTATCCGGCAGGATCCGACCCGGGATGATCTTTATTTTAGAAGGGCCGTTCTTTTAAACAAAGACGATTTTCCCGAACCTGCCCTGGCTGATTTTCGCAAGGCCTGGGCACTGAAAAAAGAAGAAAAATATGCGTTTGGTATCAGTACCATCCTGCTGGGGAAAAATCCTGATTCTGCCATTGTTTTCCTGGATCAGGCACTCCGTGAATTACCCCAAAGTGTATTACTCGGTATTAGCCTGTCCAGGGCTTATGAAGCGCAAAACAGAACTAAAGAGGCCCTGGAAATTGCCAATGCTATCCTGGAAAAACACCCGGAGCAGGTGGACTTACTAAAAATTAAAGCCGAATTGCTTGCCAAAACAGGAGATGGAGAAGCAGCTGTATCCACCCTCGAGAAAGCCTATGCTTTAACCCCGTTTGATATTGAATTGAACCATATGCTTGCATTTCGCTATGCGGAAACAAAAAACCGTCGAGTGCTGGATTTATGCGATTCTTTGATCCGTATGGACTCACTGGGCATTCATGCCGATCCATATTATTACAAGGGAATTTATTATTCCAATATCAATGATAAAAAGAAAGCCCTGGCGCTTTTTGATGAAGCCATCCGGCATGATTATAATTTCCTGGATGCCCATATAGAAAAAGGGATAGTTCTTTTTGAACAAAAAAAATTTAATGACGCTTATACAGCTTTCAACCTGGCCATGACCATTTCCCCTAAGTACGCAGATGCTTATTACTGGATGGCTAAATCACAGCAAGCCATGGGTCAGAAAGAAGAAGCCCGGCTTAATTATTTAAGAGCCTATGGCCTCGATAAATCACTGGCCCAAGCAAAGGCTGCTGCCGATAGCCTGGATAAATGATGCCTTAACCCGCTCACAAATCTCTCACGACCCCCGACTCCCATTTTCTCCGCCGTGGCGGATCCGGCGGGCACTCAAAACTCACGACTCACGACTCGCGACACGCGACTCAAGACCCCGCATCCAACCATCAACCTAATCAACTATCTTGCACCGCAAATTCCAACGATGCCTATCATTGCACCATCCCTGCTCGCTGCTGATTTCCTGCAATTGGATAAGGAATGTGCCATGTTGAATGAAAGCGAGGCTGACTGGTTTCACCTGGATGTGATGGATGGCCATTTTGTACCTAATATCAGTTATGGCCCCATGCTGATCGAAGTTTTTCGTAAGGCTACCACCAAGACTTGTGATGTACACCTGATGATAGAAAATCCTGCAGATTATGCTGAACAATTTAAAAATGCGGGTGCCGATAACCTTTCCGTGCATATAGAAGCCTGTCCTCACCTGCACCGGAATATCCAGCAAATTAAATCCCTGGGTATGAAAGCCGGGGTGGCCCTGAACCCTCATACACCTGTTTCTTTTTTACAGGATATACTTCATGATATAGACCTGGTTTGCATGATGAGTGTAAATCCTGGTTTTGGCGGTCAGAAATTTATTCCCTATACACTGGATAAAATCAGACAGCTTCGAAAAATGATCGACGAAAGAGGCCTGAAAATCCATATTGAAATTGATGGCGGGGTTACACTGGAGAATGCTGCCTCGATTGTTGCAGCCGGAGCCGATGTGCTGGTAGCAGGCAATACCGTTTTTAAATCATCCGATCCCAAAGCCACCATCGCAAAATTGAAACGACTATAATTGCATTCCTATTTTTTTCGGACTTCCGGACTTCCGGACTTTCCGACTTCCCGACTTCCGGACTTTCTCCGTATCTTGAAACGAATTCTCTTATGAAAATCAACCACCGCCAAATAGCCCTGACTGCGATATGCTTCCTGCTTTCTGTTGCCGTCTTCTCCCAAAAAAAATCCGCCCATGTATCCGGGAAAGTTGTCGATGACAATGAACAACCCTTACCCAATGTTTCGGTAATGATACTGGGGCGTCAGTCCGGAATCATGACCAATGACAGCGGGATGTTCCGGATACAGGTGCCGGCCGACCGCGCCTTTGCCCTTGTTTTCAGTTATGCCGGGTTGCGAAGCGAACAAAAGAATTTCCTGCTCAACGAAAACGAGGAAGAAACCCTGACGATCCGGATGGAAAAAGGAGAAACTGTCCTGACTGAAGTAATAGTAACCGATCAGCGCGACCGGCGGGAAGCAGGCCTGGTCCGTCTGAATCCCAAAACCGTTATTAACCTGCCCAGCGCTGTATCCGGGGTAGAGAGCCTGATCAAAATATTTGTAGGCTCTAATAACGAACTCACTTCACAATATTCTGTGCGCGGAGGCAGTTACGATGAGAACCTGATCTATGTAAACGATTTTGAAGTATTCCGCCCATACCTGGTAAGAAACGGGCAACAGGAAGGTTTGAGTTTTATTAACCCGGAAATGGTCCGCAATATCAATTTCTATAATGGAGGTTTCCAGGCTAAATACGGGGATAAGATGAGCAGTGTTCTGGATATCCAGTATAAGAAACCACGACGTTTTGGTGGCTCCGCTTATGTGGGCATCCTGGAACAGGGCCTGCAAGTGGAAGGAACAAGCGGAAACAGTAAATTAAGTTACCTGCTGGGAATCCGGAATCGAACTAACAAAAACCTGTTGAGCCGCCAGGAAACAACCGGTAACTATGTTCCCTCTTCAGCCGATTTCCAGGCTCTGCTCAATTACCAGCTTGGCAAGGACTGGCAGGCTGAATTTCTGGGAAATATTTCTAAAACAAAATTTTCGCTGGTACCCGAGTTCAGCCAGCTCACATCTTCGGTATTCTCTCCTTTTTTCAGTGTGAACCTGGGAGTCGATATTTTTTTCGAGGGAAGGGAAAAGGATGAGTATACAACCAATATGCTGGGCATTTCTCTTGCAAAGCAGGTAAATCCTAACCTTCGGTTGAAATGGATGGCGAGCCGTTTTGAAAATGACGAAAGAGAAAACATAGATATAACAGGGGCTTATTTATTCGGGGAAAGGGATTTTGACAGGAGCCAGCCTACTTATGGACTTATTGTAAACCCCCTGGGCGCCGGTGTTTACCAGAATTTTGCCAGGAATAAACTCAATATAGAAAACTGGA
>DASUMO010000413.1:0-7577 GCA_036277695.1 Chitinophagaceae bacterium | reverse complement strand
AAGGGGAATTAAAATAACAGGTTTGAGATAGCCAATCGTTACCGGTGAACTCACCATTTCCGAAACCCAAACTTTTACTGTTTTATTGATGCCAAGTTGCGCAGCCACTTTTGCTACAAACATTCGCCATTCAACTTTGGCCTTAGAAAGTCCCCGGTTGCGGATCACTTGAACAAAACGATAATTCCTTAAAAAATGCAGGAGGGGGAATATCAATAAGACCAGGTAAACAACAGAAGCTACCGGTAAGGTCTGGCGGAGCCAATCGGTGAACTGATCGCTTCCTGCAATATTTACAAGACCGGGAGCAATACTTGTTCCTTCACTTGTTGCACTAAAAAATATAGAAAAAAACGTAAAGGCAAACCAGCCGAAACCGGCGAAAAGAAGGGATGAGGCTAATAAACTTTTCTGCGAGGAATTTGCTTTGGAAAAAATGGCAGTTACCAGTTGGTAAATCACCCAAAGCAATGCAATTTGCCAGAGGCTGTTGAGCACCGCCCAACCTAAAGCCTGCAGAAAGTTTGATTGGCCGAAGAGGTCCATTTATTACTGCTTTTTCAAGTCATTTAATAAAGCCTGTATTTTCTCAAGTTCTTCAGGGCTTGCTTTGTGTTCACCAAGGGCCTGGATCACGAGTTGGGTAGGGGAACCACCAAATAAATTATCGATCATTTTGCCCAGTAAATGTTTTTGGGTCTTTTCCTTGTTCACGGCAGCCTGGTAAACATGGGTGCGCATTGAATCATCTCTTTTCACCAGGCCTTTCTCATGCATGATCTGCATCAGCTTGAGGGTGGTGGTATAACCCACATCCTTTGTTTGGGCAAGACCTTCATGAACCTCTCTTACGGTGGCCAAACCCTTAGTCCACAAGAGCTGGAGGATTTCCAGTTCACTTTCTGTAGGCTTTATGACTTTGCTGTTCGACATTGTTTTCATGATTTGGTTGGTCGAATATACGACCAATTTCGTATAATGTAGCTCCCCTAACAATATTTAGTTTTTTTTAACATGACTTAACATTGAGACGCAGGTAGATAGCCCAAGGTTACTTTTTGTATTTTTTTTCCGAAATGGCTCTCCCCGATTACCAACCGGGGAAGAAGTTCAACCCGAAATTGGCATTTTTGAATCCGCGGTTTTGCCAGGGTATTGCATAGAATGGTTCGATGACCATGTATCCAAATAAATTAATTCGCAATGAAATACCACTGCTCAGAATGAATTTCGCGGTCCTGGGAATCACCTCCTCCTTGGGTTCGTTAGAAGGACTGAGCGGGTTTCCCCAGGCTATACCGCCATCGGTAAATAAGGCAAGCTCAGTTAACAGGAAGCGGGAACGGATAGCGGAAAGCCGCTCGGGCCCGGTTAATGGAAAGCGTAATTCTGCATTAGTCACAAAGATCCTGCTACCAATGAGGTCATTGATTCCGATTCCCTCCCCAGTCGCTTCTTCTGCGAATTCGGTCGCTTCGTAACCCCTGATGTAAAAAGGATAACCAATATAGAGAGGAGGGAGGATGCCGGACTCAGCATCCTGCCCATACCGGCCTTCAAACATATTCCGCATGGCAATAGTGAAGGGTGCTAAACGGAAATATTTGCGGTAATCTCCCAGCAAACTCTGCAAGTTTACGATACCCGCATATTTGCTGGCTTCAAAACGGAAACGATGACCTACCAACGGCGAAGCGATACCAAACTGAGAATTGTCTCCTACAAAAGCCAGGTAGGCCTGGCCGAAGTTGAATCCGCCAGGTGCGTCGAGCCGGCGTTTGGCACTCCCGATATAATATTGACCGTCCAGGGTATAATAATCTGTATACCGGTCCATGCGATAGTAATATCGTGCAAAGGAAACTCCCCCTTCAATTCGCCTGGTTTGTGAAAAAGGATAGGCAGCAAATAGAGATACCTGATCTTCGAAAGTTCTTAAAAGGTCGGTAGAGAAATTGGCAACTTCTACTGTATCTGCCCCATTTCGTACCAGGGTATCTTTAAATAAACGTTGAAGCCCGGTAACATAAGGAATGTGTGAAAATGAAGCTCCCCAATTCAATCGCTTATGAGCATTCAGGTAGGCAAACTGTCCTCCAAAATCATAGATTTCGCCATTGATGGCGACTGATGCGAAAAGCTGATGATTGCCCAGCATATCGCTGAATATCCCATTTACACCTCCACCTACCCCTGTACCATAACCAGCGCCGGTTGAAACACCGACTCCTGTATTACCGATATAATCCAATCTAAACTTAGACCGGTAAGGTTGGGCTATAAATGCAGCCGCATTTTCCGGCGGAAACGCAGGCTCAACAATGTTTCGTTGTACAAAATCATTGCCTTTGCGGTTGAAAGGTGGGAGTTGGGCCGCCTGGCGACCGGTACCATTCCTGACAACAATTTTTGCAGAAACCAGGGATGGACTGGTTTTATAAAGTATATACTTGCCATCATCATAATAGGTATATACCAGCAAATCGTTTTGTCTTGAAACGCTGATCGCGGGAGCATAGAGGGTAATACCTGTGATGCCATTATATAAATTCGTTAGCTGCGCTACTTGTCCATTTGTTGCATCAACCGTATAAAGATTGCGGAATCCATCCTGGTCTGAAAGAAAATAGATAGTATTATTATCCTTCGCAAAAACGGGGTTCAGGTTATTGGCATCTTTAAAAACATCGAGTACCCTGATTGATTGATCTTTGAAATTCATCAGGGCAATATGATGGGCATACTGATGCTGCACCTGGTTCGATGCAATACTTAACCGGTCGGTGGAAAAAACAATCCATTGGCCATCTGGTGAAAAAGAGGGTTGAATATCTGCATAGCGATCATTGGTCAGTTGCCGGACCTTTTTAGTTTGCAGGTTATAGGCATAGAGATCACTTTGCCCATCCACTAATCCCGTTACCACGATGGTGGAGCCATCCGGTGACCAGGTAGGATTACTAAAAGCTGTTACGCCGGGTAAATCGATGTGCTGCTGGATCTTTCCCCTGTTATTCACGATCAGCAAGCGGTTCCGGCCTTTGGCAAATACTACAAAAGCCAGGTTCCTGCTATCCGGCGACCAGGCCACAGATGATTCAAAAGAATTGAACTCATCTATATGCGATCCAAAAGAAACAGAAGTCAGTTTTTCAATCAGTTTTCCCGTTTCCGCATCGGCCAGGAATAAATCCAGGTTGAACAAACTTTTTTCGGACCAAAAGGCGAGCATCTTTCCATCAGGACTAAGGGAAGGAACTACATTAAGCTCCCCTGCATTTTTTTCTGTGACCAGGGCTCGTCCCGGGGGCGGGGAAGATAGTTGCCGGTAAGGAGCATAACTATCCTGCAGGGATTTTTTCCATTGCGCGGAAAAAGTTTTTTCATCTATTCCCAGGACTCTTTTAACCGCATCCTCGTAACCGGTCCTGGCAGTAGCCACAAATAAAGGCTTAATGATATTATCACCCCAGATTCCTGTCACATAAGCCCAGAAAGCCTGGCCCCATCGATAAGGAAAATATTCATAGGGCCTGTTGGTGAGCAATTTTAATGTGGGAACTTTATCATGCAGGATGGCACTACGTAACCAAATTGCTGTATGCGGATCAATATAACCGATCGACATATATTCGGCAAGTCCTTCCACCATCCATAAGGGTAAATTTCTCAAGGAATTCAGCGAAAGTGAATCGGAACCTCTTACCAGTTGGTATTGAAATGCATGAACCAGTTCATGACCCAGCACATGATCCGTTTGGGCATTGGTTTCCATAAAGGGCATGATAACCCTGTTCTTCAAAGCTTCGGTAACACCGCCGGTACCCACGCCTATTAATCCGCTGATGGTATTGGTTTGCTGAAAATCTGCATGATTATTATATAATATTACAGGGTTTTTTGTTTGGAATGTATCGCGGAATACCAGTTGATGCATCCGGTACCACTGTTCAGTTTGCTGCGCAATCCGGTTCCTTCTTTCAGTATTATCGAGATAGTGATAAAATTCAAAATGAGGGCTCTGCAATACCCGGAAATTGATATCACGGTAGTTGACTTTGTTTCGTCCGAAATATTGGGCTTTTAAAATTGTTGACAATAACAGGATAAAAAAGATCAGGATGGTAAACCGCCGGATTGAATGAAGCCGCCTCATTTCACTACTATTTTTGGAAATGGTCTCAAACTTTATACCATGGCAGCCATTGAATGTTTCGGGGATTCACCGTGGTCCCGGAGGCAATTTTTTAGGGGAAAATAATCCACGAATTGATGAAGAAACGATTCAGCTGAGATAAATGATCAAACCAGGGAGCAGCAGTAAACAATGGGAATCATACTAAAAAATAAGCCCCCCTGTGGACACAGCGGGACTTAAGTAATGGTTCTGATTAAGCTTTTATCAATACCGGACAGTATTCGCTTTGAATGAAGCGGTAGGTTGTTCTATTGTTATTTGCTTTTCTTTATGCTCCCTGTTTTTTTCTTTTGCCACTCCTGTTTCAGTGGTGCCAAAAATCTGGGCCAGGGTGGGAGCGATGACCAAAGATACAATTGACATCAATTTAATGAGAATATTCATGGAGGGACCGGAAGTATCTTTAAAAGGATCACCCACCGTATCACCTGTAACGGAGGCTTTATGTGGTTCAGATTTCTTATAATACATCTGGCCGTTGATCTCTACACCTTTTTCGAAACTTTTTTTGGCATTGTCCCAGGCGCCACCGGCATTATTCTGGAACATGCCCATCAAGACACCACTAACCGTGGCACCGGCCAGGAATCCGCCCAATGCTTCAGGACCCAGTAAGAATCCCATAATTAACGGTGAAACAATGGCAATAGCTCCGGGTAACATCATTTTTTTGATAGAAGCCTGGGTCGATATAGCGACACATTTTTCGTATTCCGGTTTGCCCTTTCCTTCCATGATACCAGGAATTTCCCGGAACTGCCGGCGCACTTCTTCCACCATGGCCATGGCAGCCTGGCCCACAGCACGGATCGCCAGGGAAGAGAAAATAAAGGGGATCATTCCACCCACGAATAGAGAAGCCAGCACCTTTGCCTTATAAATATCAATTCCATCTATACCTGCCACGCCAACAAAAGCTGCGAAAAGGGCAAGAGCAGTTAAGGCAGCTGAAGCGATCGCAAAGCCTTTGCCGGTTGCTGCTGTAGTATTTCCCACAGCATCCAGTACATCGGTTTTTTCACGCACATCTTTTGGCAATTCGCTCATTTCTGCGATACCACCCGCATTGTCGGCAATTGGACCAAATGCATCAATGGCCAGTTGCATAGCCGTTGTGGCCATCATGCCGGCAGCGGCAATGGCAACACCATATAAGCCTGCACATTCATAAGATCCCCATATCCCACCGGCCAATACAAGGATCGGGAGAAAAGTAGATTCCATACCCACTGCCAGGCCACCAATGACATTGGTCGCATGACCCGTGGAAGATTGCCGGATTATAGAATTCACCGGGCCCTTGCCCATGGCAGTATAATATTCGGTAATAATGCTCATCAGGGCGCCCACTGCCAATCCAACGGCTATGGCTCCCAATACGCCCCAGTTGCTGAATTCATGTCCGCGAAGAGACATGGATTCAGGGAGTATCCAGTATACCAATCCCGCCGAAGCGATGGCGGTCAAAATGATGGAACCCCAGTTGCCCATGTTGAGGGCCTTTTGTACATTATCGGTATTGATACCTGCTGCGTCGCTTACGCGAACAAACCAGGTTCCTACAATTGAAAATAAAATACCCACACCGGCGATCAGCATGGGAAGTAATATAGGAGACAGTCCTCCAAGATTATCGTCGCCATTCACAATTGTTTGCTGACCCAATACGATGGTAGCAAGGACGGTCGCAACATAAGATCCAAAAAGGTCCGCACCCATTCCGGCAACATCACCTACATTATCACCGACATTATCAGCAATCGTAGCTGGATTTCTCGGGTCGTCTTCAGGAATGCCCGCTTCAACTTTACCTACGAGGTCGGCGCCTACATCGGCAGCTTTTGTATAAATACCACCTCCCACACGGGCAAAAAGTGCAATGGACTCAGCACCTAATGAAAAGCCGGTCAGCACTTCAATGGCACGAAGCATTTCATCGCTGTTCACAGAGGTTCCGTCCGGGACAAAATACATCCTGAAAATAATGAACAATCCTCCCAGCCCGAGAACAGCCAGACCTGCAACTCCCAAACCCATAACGGCACCACCCGTAAATGAAACATTCAATGCTTTACTTAAACTGGTACGGGCTGCATTGGCGGTTCTTACGTTGGCCTTGGTGGCCACTTTCATTCCAATATAACCGGCCGTTGCACTCAACACTGCACCTACTACAAATGCACCGGCAATCAACCAGTGGGAATGTGGATTGGTGGAAGCCATCACGGCAAGTAAGATGCTTACGATAACTACGAAATACCCGAGTATTCTCCATTCTGCTTTCAGGAAAGCCATCGCGCCATCGGCGATATAGGTACTGATCTCTTTCATCCGGTCAGTACCGGCATCCTGCCGGGCCACCCAGTTGAATTTTACAAATGTGTAGAGTAAACCGATGATTCCCATTACAGGGACCAGGTAAATCAATTTGTCCATAAGCCTTGATTCTTAATCAAAATTTAAAGGACCTCCTTCGCAGGGCTTGGGTGGTCAAGGGCGGCAAAGATAGGGGATGAGAGGGTATTTTGGGAATTTGCAACCAGGAAGGGGATATTTTTGATTTCTGGTCTGAAGAGCCTGATTCAAAAGCCCTTGCGAGTCCGATCTGATAAAATGGGGAAGGCAGTAGTTGACCTGGCAGGAAAACGCTTATCGGAGTACAAAAAATAAAAAGAACCTCGTCGACACGACGAGGCCCTTTGGACAAGGATGGTTTTAATTTTGCCTTATTTCAAGATTAAAAGCTTCCTGGTTTCCACAAATTCTCCTGAATGAATCCGGTAAAAATAAGTTCCGGGGGAAAGATTATTGGCCGCAAATTTCTTTAAATGTGTGCCTGCCGGTTTATATTCATGTACCAGGGTCGTTATTTCCCGTCCAAACAAATCATGAATACTAAGTTTTACTTTTCCTTCAATAGGTAATTGATATTCTATTGATGTGGTTTGATTAAACGGGTTGGGATAATTCCGGAGCTGAAAATTATAGACCGATGAATTTTCCGGAATAGATTTCTTTGATATGATCTTTGATGCCGTTGATTGCGAATATTTGATCGTGGTAAAGTCAAAATAAGAGGTTTTAGTGGCACTTTGGCCAGTTACATATACATTATCTAAAGCGTCCACGGCTACCGCAAAACCATCACTTCCTGGTTTATCCGGGTTATCATAGAGTGCCACCCACTGTTCAGCACCCGTATTATCGTATTTAACCGTAGCATAATTTGTACCGCCATTCCGGCTGCCATCATTTACGGTGCAATGACCTGTTACGTATATATTCCCTGAGCCATCCAGCGCGATTGAGCGGGCAAGATCAATTCCGTTAAAAGAGCCATTGAACCTGGCCGACCATTGCTGGTTGCCGCTAACATCAT
>DASUMO010000412.1:0-2539 GCA_036277695.1 Chitinophagaceae bacterium | reverse complement strand
ATCTTTTTTTGCAGGCTTCTTCTCGTCATCATCCGTTACTGGTTTTGATTCCGGCCCGATATAATCATTGTTCATATAATCTTGTTCTGTTCCAACGCCCTGGTCCTGGCCTTCCGCACCGGGTTCAATATCTTCATTATAGAGCAGGGGATCCGCACTGTTGATTTCGTTTTCCAGTTCTTCGGGTTTTACAAATTTGGCATCCTTGTCAATGCCCAGTGTTTTATCACTATAAACCTTTTTAAAGAACGCTTCCCAGATGGGCCGGGCCGCAGCACCGCCAAAACCGCTGTTGCTTTCGTTACGAATAAAACGATCGTCACAACCAACCCATACTCCACCCAGTAACTGGGGTGTGAAACCCATATACCAGGCATCAGCATTATCATTGGTGGTACCTGTTTTGCCTCCCATTTCCAGCGCTCCCAAACGGCTGCGTAAACCTTTGGCGGTCCCGATATCAACCGTACCCTGCATCATTTGCGCCATAAGATAAGCCGTTACTTCACTAATAGCTTCCTTACGGTTGGCGCTATAATCAAAACGCTTGATAATATTCCCGTTCCTGTCCTCGATGCGGCTGATAAAATAAGGCTTGGTAGAAAACCCCCGACCGGCAAAAACAGAATAGGCCCACATCATTTCAAATAGGGAAAGGTCGCAGCTGCCCAAAGCGATTGAGGGGTGGGGGGCTACCTTAGTAGGAATATTTAAGCGCGAAAGGAATTCTGCAAATTGGCTGGGACCTACCTGTTTCATGATATAAGCAGTGGCACAGTTCCGGGAAAAAGCCAGTGCACTTGCCATGGTCACTGTTCTTCCGGTGCAGGTTTTACCGGTAGCCGGAACCAGTCGGCCGGCACCGAAATTTTGTTGTACATCCTGTACCGGTGTTTCGGCCGACATGCCCCTTTCTTCCATAGCCTGGGTGTACAACAAAGGCTTGATGGTAGAACCTACCTGCCGCTGAGTCTTCATATTGGCATGATCGAGCTTATAGGTTTTGAAATTGATCCCGCCTACCCAGGCCCTGACCTCACCTGTAATGGGATCCATCACCATGAAAGCGGTTTGCACCATCTGGCGATGGTACTTAATTGAATCATAGGGTGTCATTACCGTATCTTTCTCCCGCTTGGAATTCCAGGCAAAAATCTTCATGGGTACTTTCTGGAAAAAACTCGCTTTGATCTCTTTATCGCTTAATCCATCATCAGCCAAATTCTTCCAGCGGTCACTGGCTTTCATGGCTGCCTGCAATACATTTTCATGTTCTTTCCAGATTTTACCACTCTTGATTTCCGGTCTTACGTTTAAACCTTTTTGCAGGATGGGCAATTGCAGGGCAACAGCTTCTTCCGCGTATTCCTGCATGCGGGGGTTGATCGTGGTAAAGATTTTTAACCCGTCCTGGTAAATATCATAGCTATCTCCATTTGGTTTTTTCAGTCCCTTGATGGCCTCTCTCACTTCGTCCCTTAGTACTTCCCGGAAATAAGGAGCATAACCGGTATTTTCATCGAGTTTGCGGTAATTGAGTTTGATAGGTGTCATTTTGAGTTTAGCTGCTTCAGCTTCCGCCAGCTTATTATTGACGACCATCTGGCCCATCACGATATCACGTCTTTCTTTCGATTGCTTGGGATTGCGACGGGGATTATAGGTATAATTTGCCTTTAACATACCCACCAACACGGCAGCTTCTTCTATACGCAGTCGATCAGGTTCTTTCTGAAAAAATGTACGGGAAGCGTTCCGGATCCCATAGATATTATCGCCGAATGGCACGGCATTTAAGTAAAGTGTTATGATTTCCTCTTTGGTGAAATTACGTTCCAACTTGACGGCGATGATCCATTCTTTTAATTTCTCCAGTACCCGGATAGCTTTATTCTTCCTGCCGTGATCGAGCAGAGCCTTGGCCAATTGCTGGGTAATGGTGCTGCCACCCCCCTGCCTGCCCATGGTAAAGATGGCTCTTAACGTAGACCGGAAATCGATCCCGGCATGGTTATAAAATCGCTCGTCTTCCGTAGCCACCAACGCGTCGATCACATGGGGTGAAATATCCCGGTACTTGACATTACTGCGGTTACCCCTTTCCGTATAGTACTTTCCCATCAGGGTCCCGTCTACCGCATATACTTCAGATGCCTGTTGAATGGTAGGGTTCTGCAAATCTTCCAGCGAAGGCATTTTACCAAAAACGCCGAAATTGGCAAGTATGATCAGCAGCAAAAAGGCGGCAAACCCAAAGAGGAACAGCCGCCAGAAAAAACGAACAGAACTTTTCATATTGAATCTTAATGGTTGTAATTATTGCGAACAATTAAAGCGAGCAAAAATCATGCACCGAAATTAAGAAAAAGCAAAGCGGGGGCGGGGTGAAAGAGATTAATTTTTAGCCAAAAAACAAATCGGTCCCTTGGCCGTTAAACAACGCAACAAGCTGTGCGGATGAAGTTTATAATAGGCTTCGCCAGGAATATACACATGTATATACCCAAAGCAGGAACCCCCCTTGATTAGGAGGTTTTAC
>DASUMO010000411.1:0-7554 GCA_036277695.1 Chitinophagaceae bacterium | reverse complement strand
TATTTGTTTGTTTAGTTCAATATACATTTTACCGTTTTTAACGGTATATATTTTTTGGGGGAACTGCGCAACCACACCCAGTTGTAATAAAAGCAGCAGCAATAAAGCCAAACAACCCAGGCAGGTTTGCTTTTTACTGGTTATATGCCCGGGTCTTATTTCCATATGTACATTTTGCGTTTTACAAAATTAAACCCTATTTTCTGCAATGAAAGGAAATCAAATCCAAGGATACCATCCACACAACCACTATAGGAAAAACATGTTTTTTCCAGGTTGGTGACCACTACCGGCATGGAAAGGATCTGCTGGTTCCCGATCTTGATATTGCGCATCTCTCCCTGCAGGGCCTCTACTTTTTTATTTCCTGCACCGGCTATCAGTATCCTGCCGGTAATATTTACCTGCTCAAATATCTTATCGGGCAGGCGGCTGTCAATGATATTGATTTCGGCCCCGCTGTCGATAATGAGTTTTATTTTTTTCCCGCCCATTTCGGTTTTTACAATGATCCTGTCATCGACCAGGTCAAATGGCAGGGTATGATAGGACGATGTATCGGAAAGCATAAAATGCTGCTGAAGGTCGTTTGCCTTGCGGTTGGCCTTTCGAAGCCAGATCAGGTTCCGTTCATAATCAATAAACAACTCAAATTGTTTAAACAATTGTACGCCCAATAAACCCAGGATCTTTACTCCCTTGCTGTTTTCTAAATGACCCAGATTTACCAGGTCAGCCTCCAGCCTGGGATAGTTCATGTTACCAAAAGAAAAACTCCGGACCATGGCTTGGCCTACACCGCTGACTGATCCTGTCATACCATTCTTTTCCGCATCCTGTTCAAAACTTGCAGGATAATGACGAAAATAAGTGAGATTTAATACCAGGTGAGGGCATCCGGTATCCAGGACAAAATTCCCTTCAATGGAATCGGCCCGGGCCTGAACCAGCAATAAATTTCCAGCACGGCTAAATGGGATCTGTATAACCGAGTCCGCAGTGATAACGGTGTTAGAAAAGATTTCAATCGAAATGCCGGACTCCTTCAGGGAATCAATCAGGGAAGCAGCAGCGTCTTTATTCACTTTTGCATGGAGCAGGCCGGCTATCAATGCCAACGGTAAACTAATTACGGCCCTTTTGAACAATAAGTGAAGGAAAAGCATACTGGCTAATGGTTGCCTAAAAATAAACTTTCCTTCCAGGCCCTAACTGCTTAACGTGATCAATGGCGGATAGGCTTCTTCACTGGGGCAGTTTGTTAAAAGAATTTTGAAAAACCGGCATTACTAATCATTGATAGCCTGGTAGGCCAGGGCCCTGAATTTTTCCACCACTTCCCCTTTCGTAGTGCGTTGAAGCTGGCGGTAAAAAAGTAAAACCATCTTTTCTTTAGGATCCACCCAATACGAAGTGGCAAAAGCACCTCCCCAGCTAAAGGTTCCGGCTTGAGCTGGTACGTTCCCATTTTTTTCGGAAACCAGCTGAAAGCCTAAACCGAACTTATCGTCATTCCGGAAAACCAGATCGCCAATTTGATTCATGGTCATCATCCTTACAGTATTACGGCTAAGTATTCGTTTACCATTATAAATTCCGCCATTCAGCAACATTTGCAGGAATATGGCATAATCATAAATGGTGGAAGAAAGTCCTGCACCACCCGAGTAATAAGTAGATCTTTTAAGGGGATAGTCAGGACCAACAAGATTTCCGTTGAGCATTTGCCCCGTGGATTTTACCAACTGGCCAGTGGAATCCTCCCTGTACAAATTCACCAATCGTTTGGCTTTGGAATCAGGTACCATAAAATAAGTGTCCTTCATGCCCAGCGGTTCAAATATCCGGGCCCTGAAAAATTCATCCAGTGATTTACCGGAAATCACTTCAACCAGGCAGCCCAGTAAGTCCGTATTCAAACCATAAGTCCATTTCTGCCCGGGTTGATGCAGCAGCGGCAGGGTGCCTAACCTGCTCATGGCCTGCAATAGGGTCTCATTGGTAACAGCAATCCCAGCCGTAAGACCATATTTTGCATAAATGGCGTTGGCTTCCCTTGAGCCGATTTGCGCATAACCTATTCCCGAAGTATGTGTAAGCAGGTCCTTGATCGTAATGTCACGTTGCACCGGTACAGTAGTATAAGTGGTATCGGCAGCATTGAATTTATCAAGAACTGTTTGCTTTTTAAAAGAAGGAATATATTTTGAAACCGGATCACTGAGCAATAATTTACCCTCTTCATATAGAATCATGATAGCTACGCTGGTAATAGCCTTTGTCTGGGAAGCAATCCGGAAAATGCCATCCCTGGCCAGTGGAGTCCGGATTTGCAAGTCATCGTATCCTGCAGCTTTATAATAAACTATTTTCCCATCGCGGATCACAAGGCCCACTCCTCCATTGTACCATCCACTGTCAACCCAGGCCTTTAGTGCATTGTCCAGTCTTTGCAATCGTTCCGAAGAAAAACCCGCTGACTCGGGAACTGCCGCCACCAATGATTTTCCTTTTTGTGCACAGGGAGCCAATCCTGTCAATAAGGCCAGGATAAAGAGCATGATCGTTTGTCTCATAAAAAAATTAATATAAGCCGGAAGGTAGGGAGAATTGCGAAAAGGATTTGGGCCTGGCAGTTATTTTCTGGGAAGTAAGACTTTTTCCCCGGCCTGGTTAACCCGGTAATTTTTTCCATGATCCACCAGTAATGCTTCCGAAATGCCTTTGGCATGATATACATCAGTATTGAAGACCTTGCCCCTGTAAAGCACGCTAATGGTATCTGCAATAACCGTATGTCCGGTAGCGATATGCCTTACCCTGAATTTTTCCAGCGTGCTGTCTATCTGGTCCATACTTGCTCTGCGGGTACCCACATAATATCCCCTGTACCAGAATGGCCCCAGGTCGCTGTACAGGGTATCGAGCCGCGGATCGGGATAGCGGTAGGTGCTGTCTGCATACCAGGGCCTGACCAGGTCATTGATTTCAGGAGCCGTGACCTGCATCAGATTAACCAGGTCGGATATACCGCCATGTACAAAAAGAATATCACCAATTTTTTCTGCAACATTTTTAGTGCGTAGCCAGCGGCCCAATTCTGACTGTTCACCATAGAGGGTTTGAAAATGTTCATTCAATAACTGAGCGTTGTCCACGTATTTTGGATGCAGGTAGCGAAGGTCACCACTCAAATTCATGATCTCGTGATTACCGAGAATATAATGCACGTATCCGCCGGCGGCTTTAGCTTTATCTTCCAGGGAATAAATCAACCACAACACCTCGGTAACCTGGTCGCCCCGGTCTACGAAATCACCGGTCAGAACCAGGTGAGCATTCCCGAAAGTCCAGTTAAAATGCTCATCAATCACGCCATTTCCCTGTAACAATTTCCGCAGGGCGCTAAAACTTCCTTCTATATCTGAAATAATCAACTGCCTGGGTACCTTACGGTATTCCGTTTTTTCATTCTTCAACTCTCCTTTCAGCTTTACCTGGAAGGTCTTACCGGGGATATCGGTATTTACGGTAAGCAGGAGGTCGGATTTTTGTAAAAGGGGCAGGCTATCGGCTTTTACCGATGAGACACCGTTATTTTCCTGAATGTATTTGGCAAAAACATGCCCGTTTTTATACATCACATAGGGGCCATCTGCCTTGGAGACAGTCGACTTCATACCTGAATTTACGGATGACTTGTCCCGCAATGGAAAAACAAATCCAAAAATCAGGACAGGGAGTAAAGCTATCATCAGAACCTTCATGGTAGTAAAATTATATTATCAAGATCAATATCCGGGAGCCGGGGTTGCAAATCTCTCTGCCAGGCCAGTTATTTAAATTTATCTGAATTTTTTCAAAAAACCATCTTAATGGCTAACCAATCCGGCCTGCTCATTTCAAATTTGATCTCAGTTTTCCCATGTACGCCGGTTTCTTTCCACCCGGCCCTGCGATAAAAGGATTCAGCCCTCGTACCGGGTGCTGTTCCCAGCCAAATCACATGATCCGTTTGGCTAAAATACCAATCCAGCATCAGGTCATGCAATTTTTTTCCAATCCCCTTTTTATCAAAACCGGGTCTTACAAATAATGCCCACACATTATGGTCTACCAGGTCCGCTATTGAAAATCCAACAACTTCTCCATTTACCTCGCACACCCACCCTTTTCCGCGTCGCTCAAGGTAATCTTCACAATCTTTATCCGTTACCAGGGCCGGGTTGGATAAGGTATTTTCTTTTACAGAATTCCTGACCAACTGTATTTGGGAAATATCGGAGGTCAGGGCTTCACGAAAGAGCATGGCTGGCCAGTTTTCATTCATCCGGGGTTCTATAAGGTCCCAGAGATTCCCGTATAAATCACTGAATACGGCAACTGTTCCATAGGGTGCTTCCACTGGTTCCCGGATAAATGAAATTCCTTTTTTTGTCATTTCATCGTAGTCTCTGCGGAAATTATCGGTATGAAGAAATAAAAAAACACGACCGCCAGTTTGATTCCCAACCCTGCTTAGTTGCTCAGGGTTTGCTGCTTTTGCCAGCAAGAGACAGGGACCGGCTGAACCTGGCGGAGCTACCCGCACCCAACGTTTGGTTTCAGTCAAGACAGTGTCTTCAACCAGGATAAAGGACAATTGCTGGGTATAATACTTTATCGCTTTATCATAATCGTCTACGAGCAGGGAAATATGGGCAATGAGTTGTTTCATATTCTATCCTGGTTCGAATATACAGATTCAGGGTTGTTCACAGCTTAACGAACTATTTTACTGTTTAAACATCGAATTTGACGGTTCATGTAGATCACGATACCCAGGAGTGCTAATATTATTTAGCTTGCGCTTGTATTAAAGTTCAAACATTAAACCTTGTCAATGATGCAAACAAAACCAATTATTCTTGTTACGGGTGCCACCGGTGGCCAGGGAGGTAGCACGGTAAATGCACTTTTATCCCAAAACAAATTTGCCGTAAGAGCCCTGACCCGGGATCCGGATTCGCCAAAAGCAAAAGCCCTTCGGGAGGCGGGTGTGGAGGTTGTAAGGGGAGATATGGAAGATATAGAGAGCCTGAAAATCGCAATGAAAGGAGTGTACGGGGTATTCGGGGTAACCAGCTTCTGGGAACATTGGGATAAAGAATTCCGCCAGGGCAAGAACCTGGTCGAAGCGGTCAGTCAATCAGGAATCGGTCATTTTGTATTTAGTGCACTGGATAACTATTCCCAGCTTAGCCAGGGCAGGATTGCCGTACCGCACTATGATATGAAAGCAGCGTTGAAAGCTTATTCAAAAAAACTGGGATTGAAAGCAAGTTTTATTCACCTTTCCTTTTACTACGAAAACTTTTTAACCTGGTTTTTGCCCCAGCGAAGGGAGGATGGAAACTTTTATTTCGGTTTTCCCCAGGGAGAAGTCAAACTGGCCAGTGTAAGCGTAGAAGATACAGGACCCGTAGTGGCGAAGATCTTTGACCATCCCACTGAATATATAGGCCGCAGCGTTTACCTGGTAGGTGCAGATAGTAATGGTGAAGAATACGCGGCAACATTGTCCTCTGTTTTAGGAATGAATATCTATTATAATCATGTCCCGCGGGAAGAATTTGCCAAATATGGCTTTGATGGAGCAGATGAACTGGCCGCTATGTTTGAAGTACAGCGTTTATTTGTACCTGAACGGCAGTTGGGCCTGATCGAAAGCTATGGATTGAATCCCGCAATGCAATCCTTTGAACAATGGGTGGGAAAGAACAAAGAGAAGTTTCTGGATGCACTGGCGAAACAATTACCTCAGGCGGTGTAAAGAATATCAACAGGCCCTTAAAATTTTAATGGCCTGCTGATGATTTCATTGTATGCTGGCTGCTTATTTTGAAGCAAACACTTTAACCCAATCCACTTGCATTGTGCCGGTTTGGATGCTGGCGGGATCAGGGTTTCCAAAAAAAGCACCGCCTACAGCAAGATTAAGGGTAACTCGTTGTGATTTCCGGTAAAAATTAGGGATATATCCCCCCGACCTGGTTACCACCACCTGCCCATCCAGCAAATAGGTCAGTGAGTTTTTTGTCCAGATTACTTCATACACATGCCAGCAGTCAGTAAGGCTGGTTTCGGAAACTACAAACCCTTCGGTATTGCTGGCGATATTAATTCCTGAGCGGCGGCCATACCAGTAAGCGGTTTGATAATTGAATGGTTCATGACCCCTGGCTTCCATAATATCAATTTCGCCATGTGTTGGCCAGGGATCCCCGTAACTCCAGAATGCAGGCCACATACCATAACCGGTCGGGAGTTTTATCCGCGCCATCATCCTGATTTTTGGAGTAGCTGTTGATGCCGAAAAAAGTGTGTTGCTTTCAATCCGGCCTGATGTGAACTGGAATGACTTAGGTGTAGGGTCAAAAGGATTGGTCACCCCGCTGATGTTTTCCCTTTTTGCCTCGATATGCAGGATTCCGTCATTCAGCACCAGGTTGGGTGACTGGTAATACTGTAACTCATTATTAAAAGCGCCGCCGGTCCAAACGGTCCAGAAATTGAAACTGCCGGAAAATCCCTCTTCAAATCGTTTAGTCCAGCCTGCTGCGAGCAGGGATTGTTCATTTAAATCATAATCACAGATACCTGCATTTTCGATCAGTATTTCATCATTCACATTGTTTGCTGTTATTTCAACGGGCAATACTCCCCTCTTTTTTGTACAACCTGTACTCAGTAAAACGATCGATAAAAAAGCAGCAAGCCTTTTTACCCGGGATATTAATGCAGGCATAACTAAAAGTTTAATGGTGGAGTATTTCTTTACTAAATATAAAAAGTTTGAACGCAGCCATTTCAAAAAATAATGTCAGACCGGCTTTGCCCATCTTATGAGTCTACTTAAAACAGGACGATAAAAACTCACATCCTGTGTATAACTGAAAAATATCCAGGCAGGGAAATGGGTTACTTTTGCGCCATATGGGTATTAAGGGCAACCCTTGATAAACCCCTGATTGCTTTGCTAACAAACAGTAGTGTAAACCCGATTAAAAGAAAAAAATGGTACAAAAAACCTATTTCAAAACCAAGGATTACTGCAAAGTAAAATTCACTTTTAAAGTAGAGAATGCGGAAACTGTGGAAATACTGGGATTAAACAGTGACTGGGCCAACTCTATTATTATGAGCAAGAAAAAGGATGGTAGCTTTAGTGCTGACGTTAATCTGCCCAGGGATTCCAAGCATGAATTCAAATACCTGGTAGATGAGAAGGAATGGGTAAATGAGCCTGAAGCAGATAGTGAACAACCCAATGCTTTCGGTGGCACCAACAGCGTCATTTCACTTTAATTTTATTGGTTTCGCAAATCAGCACTTTCAAGTAAGGTGCTAAAGTTAGTTGACGGCTGATCCAGCCGGCTAACTTCTTATTTCACTGCATAACCGGCGATATGAGGTGCATGCACAGGTAGGACATTTTTTATTAAAAGATCCTTGAAGTCCAGCAAGGAGAAACCTGCTTGTGATATGATCATACCGGTTTCCCGGTTACAGTTA
>DASUMO010000410.1:0-3817 GCA_036277695.1 Chitinophagaceae bacterium | reverse complement strand
AACAAAGGAAGAAGTAGATGAATACAAGGATAAAGATCCCATCCAGCAGGTGCTAAAAAATATCCTGAATAATAAATTTGCCAGCCAGGCTGAAATCGATGCAATTGATAAAAGAGTTGAAGGCATCGTGGCGGAATCGGTAAAATTTGCCGAAGAAAGCCCCTGGCCCGATGATAATGAAGTATTGAAGGATGTTTATATGGACCAGGACTATCCATTTATCGTTGACTAAAATGCTTGCAGGAAATAAGTTAATCGCGAACCAAATACATATCAAAAAATAAGTATCTCGAATTATGGCAGAAAACAAAAATGTGACGAACCAGGAAGGTGCAGAGCAGACTCTTGCCAAAGCCAGGGATTTCTGGACCCGTAATAACAAGCCGGTCATGATTGTCCTTGGCGCTATTATATTGTTGGGCGGCGGATGGCTCGTGTATAAAAATTTCTTTCAAAAACCCAAAGAAGCAAAAGCGGCGGAGGCCATGTATAAAGCCGAAGAGTATTATCGCATGGATTCAGTGAATCTTGCTTTAAACGGGGATGGACAGCACCTGGGCTTTTTAAAAGTGATCAGCAGGTATGGAGGCACAGATGCTGCTAATATGGCTCATTTTTATGCGGGCAGCTGCTTTCTTAAGCTGGGTGATAATCAAAATGCCATTAAACAACTGAAGGATTTCAGTACCGATGCCAAACAAATCCAGGCCCGTGCCTGGAAATTGCTGGCGGATGCCTATGCCGATTCAGGGAATAACAAGGAGGCATTGAATTACTATAAAAAAGCAGGCCGCCATTTTGTGGAAGACGAGATGAATTCAGGAGAAGCCCTGTTCCTGGCTGCTTATTTAGCCGACCGCGTCATAAAAGACAAAGAGGAAGCCATCGCTTTATACAAGGAAGTAAAGGAAAAATTCCCCGGCCCGCCTTATGGCGACCAGGCCGATAATTACCTGGCACAACTTGGTGTTTATAATGTAAACTGATTATGGCTGATATCAGCAACAGCAAACTTTTAACAATTGACACAGGCATCCGGGAAATAAAGGATGCCTGTATCGTTTTGGTAAAAACGGAATGGAATGCAGCCATCGTGGATGAACTGGAAAGAGGTTGTATCGGCGAATTGGAAAAATCTCAACTAAAAAAAATCATTAGCATAACTGTCCCGGGTGCTGTTGAGATCCCCTTTGCAATAAAAACCTACTGGGAAGAAGCCGGGCGTAAAAAGAAACCGGATGCATTTATTGCCCTGGCCTGCGTGATCCGCGGGGATACACCTCATTTTGATTATGTATGCCAGAGCATCACACAGGGGGTGCTGGAATTAAATCTGCGCCTGGCGGCGCCCACGATATTCGGGGTATTAACCGTGAACGATGAACAGCAAGCCCGGGAAAGAATTGGCGGCATTCATGGCCACAAAGGGGAGGAGGCTGCCATCACGGCTTTAAAAATGATCGCGCTGAAAAAATCGATTCAAAAAAAATAACCGCCTGGATAGGGATGAATGTCCAACTCTTTATACCCTGTTTTGTTGACCAGCTATACCCGGATACAGCCTTCAATATGATTCGCGTGCTTGAAAAAGCAGGTTGTACTGTTAGCTATAATCCGGCTCAAACCTGTTGCGGGCAGCCGGCCTTTAATGCCGGGTTTTGGGATGAGGCCAAATCAGTTTGCAGTAAGTTTCTCCATGATTTCCAGGGCCCGGATTATATTGTAGCTCCCAGCGCCAGTTGTGTGGGTTTTGTCAGGAATTATTATAATAAGCTTTTTGAGAACTCTTCACGACATCATGATGTAGCCGATACCGGTAAACGCATTTTTGAATTATCCGAATTCCTGGTCAAAGTGCTGCAGGTCGAAAACCTGGGTGCCAGCCTGCAAGGCAAGGCCACTTATCATGATAGCTGTGCCGGTTTACGGGAATGTAAAATCAAATCTGAGCCCCGGCTTTTATTATCCTATGTAAAAGGGTTGGAACTGGCCGAGATGAACGATGTGGAAACCTGCTGTGGTTTTGGCGGAACCTTTGCTGTAAAATTTGAAGCCATCTCGGTAGGGATGGGAGAGCAGAAAGTAGAAAATGCACTGGCCACCGGCGCTAGATACCTGATCTCGACAGATCATTCCTGCCTGATGCATTTAAACGGCTATATTAAACAAAAGGGATACCAGCTGCAAACACTTCACCTGGCTGATGTGCTGGCTTCTGGATGGTAAGCCGGTCAATTTGTTTCCAATTTCTTATTGTCACTGGTCCGGGATTCGCTCGAATAATAATTAACATCTTTTATATTTGATGATTAATCCACGCTTATGGCATACTGGCTGGTAAAATCAGAACCTTCCGCATATAGTTGGGAAAAATTTACAGAAGAAAAAGAGACAGCCTGGACGGGTATACGCAATTATGCGGCCCGCCTGCATTTAAATGGCATGCAGAAAGGCGATGAAGTTTTATTTTATCATAGCAATGAAGGACTCGATATAGTGGGCATTGCCAAAGTCACAAAAACTGCTTACCAGGATCCTACCACCGATGACGAAAGATGGGTAGCCGTAGATCTGAAAGCCCATAAAAAATTGAAGAAGCCGGTATCGCTCGATACCATTAAGAAAGATAAAAGACTCGCCAATATGGCCCTGGTCCGTATCGGCCGCCTTTCCGTACAGCCGGTAACGGATGCTGAGTTCAAGGCCATCATGGAATTGGCGGGGATGTGAATTGTTAGCCGCTAGCTCCGGACTGCTAACTGCGAGCTAATCCTTATACCTTGTTCCTTCTGCCTTGTACCTTCTCCGGGTTACCTTTTCGATTTTTCAGAATCAATAGCTGATTAATTCTTCCATCGAGTATTTCTATATAAATGTTTTGTTGTTGGCGCAACAACAGCCCAGTCATATTTTTTATTAAAAAATCCGCTTGTTCTAAAAATATAAATTCAAACTGAATAGAATGCTATGCAAAATATAAATTACTGCATCTAATTTATCAAACAAAAAAAGTTAGCCATGAAAATTATTCGCCAATTGCTGGCAGTATTACTGCTGGTGTTACTGATGATTGCCTGTAATGAAGGAGGAAAACCCTCAGAGCCATCTGGTAGTTCACGAGATGTAACTATACAGGAATTGGAAACTCTCAAGGCGGAAAATACGGATCAGGAAGAAATAACCCAATGGGAGAATAATAAACAATCGTTTAACACGGAGGATTATGATCATATTATTGAAAACAGGTTCCTGGCTGCAAACCAAAACCCATTATCTACTTTTTCGATCGACGTTGATGAAGCTTCTTATAGCAATGTTCGCCGTTACCTGGAAAACGGTGCGATGGCCCCGGCGGGAGCTGTTCGTATTGAAGAGATGATCAACTATTTTGACTACGAGTACAAAAAACCACAGAACGGCGATCCCTTTACAATTAACACAGAAATTGCTCCCTGCCCATGGAACCAGCAACACCTGCTTGTTCACATAGGTTTACAGGGAAAAGAAATCCCGGTTGAGAACCTGCCTCCGTCCAATTTTGTCTTTCTAATTGACGTTTCCGGGTCAATGGATGAGCCAAATAAATTACCCTTGGTACAAGCATCATTGAATATGCTTGCTGACAGACTCAGAGAAAAAGATAAAGTAGCTATTGTTGTATATGCAGGTAACGCGGGGCTTGTGCTATCATCAACCAATGGTGCACAAAAAACCTTGATCAAAGACGCCATTGATAACCTTGAAGCTGGCGGTTCTACTGCTGGTGGCGAAGGCATTCAACTGGCTTATAAAGTGGCAAAGGAAAATTTCATCACAG
>DASUMO010000409.1:0-16145 GCA_036277695.1 Chitinophagaceae bacterium | reverse complement strand
TATTAATTTCCTATTTCCGTTTACAACCTTTACTCGAGACAAGGTTTAACAGCTTTGAACATACCAGGCGGATCAGCTTCCAGTATTATGAATTGTCCCGGACCCTTCGGTCATTGGGTATTTTTGGGTTCATCATGCTTTTGTATAAATCCGGGTGGTTCAAATGGCTGTTTGCCCTAATGAGGCCGGTGGGCCAAATGGCATTTACGAATTATATGATGCAATCCTTAATCGGTGCCGTATTGTTTTTCGGGATCGGCTTTGGACTATTTGATCAGCTGCAACGTTACCAGATCTATTATGTAGTGCTGGCAGTTTGGATCGTAGAGATCGCGTGGAGTCATATCTGGTTGCGTTATTTCCGGTTTGGCCCGCTGGAGTGGTTGTGGCGAAGTTTGACCTATTGGAAAAAACAACCCCTGAAAAAACAGGATGCAATCGTGACTGTCTCTAGCGCCTGAGCATTCTTTTATCGTAGTGCGTAAATAAATCATTTGATTCTGACCTAAACTTTTTAACTTGTAATCACTTACTTTCCCCCGCTCAAATCCTTTGATAACTCCCCTGCCCTCATTCATCTATTCTAAATCAATTTATATGAAACCGCGATTGCTGATTGTCCTGGCTTTTTTGCCCGTTTTTTTATTTTCCCAATCCAACTGGAGCCCCGAACAATGTTTGAAAATGAAGAATATCACTTCGGCAAGGGTATCGCCCGATGGGAATAAGGTTGTCTACACAGTAAGGGAGGCGGTTATGACCGATGACCGCAGCGAGTATGTAAACCAGGTCTGGCTGTGTAATGCTGATGGAAGCAACCATATACAGTTGACAAGAGGCGATAAAAACTCGGCCAATCCCAAGTGGAGCCCCGACGGGCAATGGATCAGTTTTACCTCTTCCCGCGATAACAAGAACAATCTTTACATATTGCCGGTTTCGGGTGGCGAGTCCGAAAAATTAACAGATGTCAAAACCAGCGTAGGCGATTACGACTGGCGGCCCGATGGCAAAGCCATTGCATTCCTGATGGCGGATGCCGCCAGTGATAAGGAAGAGAAGGATAAAAAAGCAAAGAACGACTGGTATTTTATGGACGAAGAAATCAAGCAGAACCGCATTTTTATCGTACTGCTGGATGAAAAAGATACGGCCGGCAAACGAGTGCAGAAAAAACTAACGACAGAGAATTACAATATCAATGCCTTTGACTGGAGCCCCGACGGCAAGTGGATCGCCTATAGTCATGGTCTTTCTCCGGAAGTAAACCATTCTGTATACAGTGATATCACTATGATCGAAGTGGCCACCGGAAAAGTAAAACCTATCGCCACTTCCAGGGCAGGAGAAACAAACCCGCAGTTTAGCCCGGATGGTAAACTCCTGGTTTATTACTGCACCACGGAACCAGTTGACTGGTCTGGACCCCGCCATGCGCGGGTTTACTCCCTGGCAGATGGAAAAACCTGGAGGCTGAAAGCTACACCCGATGAAAACGGCGGGATACTGGGATGGACAGCTGACAGCAAACATATACTTTGGAGTGAGCCGAATAAAACCCTGACCGCTATTTATATGCTGGGGATTGATGGCAACAGCATTTCACAATGGAACAAATCCGCTACCGATTATCTCGCAGGCGCTAACCTGAATCCAACCGGTACCCATCTTTCCTTTTCATTGCAAAACACGAACAAGTTACCGGAAGCGTATATCAGTAAGCTGGATAATTATTCGCCGGTACAATTAACCAGGATACAGGCTGAGCATGCAAATAAGCCTTTGCCCAAAACGGAAGTGATTAAATGGAAGGCACCGGATGGAAAAGAGATCGAAGGCCTGCTCACCTACCCGGTCAATTACAAGCCTGGTCAAAAAGTTCCGATGATTTTAAATGTACATGGGGGGCCGGCAGGCGTTTTTCAACAGACTTGTGTAGCCGGTAACCAGGGTAGCTATCCCATCGCCGCATTTGCAGAATTGGGTTATGCCGTATTAAGACCCAACCCGCGTGGCTCTTCCGGTTATGGCGCAGAATTCAGGATGGCAAACAGGAGCGATTGGGGAGGTAAGGATTTTCTGGATCTGATGGCGGGCGTTGATCAAGTGATCAAAATGGGCGTGGCTGATCCCAACAAAATGGGCGTGATGGGATGGAGCTATGGTGGATTTATGAGCAGCTGGATCGTGGGTCATACGGACCGTTTCAAAGTAGCTTCTATCGGCGCCCCCGTGGTAGACCTGGCCCATCAAAACCTTACCGATGATATTGAAGGATTTCTTCCCTCCTATTTTAAAACGGATCCCTGGAATGACTGGGCGCTTTACGATAAACATTCACCCTTACGCTTTGTGCAAAATGTGAAAACACCGGTAATGTTACAGCATGGTGAAGCGGATCAGCGCGTTCCGTTCACCAATGCGGTTATGTTTTATAATGCCCTGCGCCGGCGTAATGTTCCGGTCCGCTTACTGGCACTGCCCCGCCAACCACACGGACCTACAGAACCCAGGATGGTATTAAAGACCATGCAAACAAACCTGGAATGGTTTGATAAATATATAAGCCCTAAAAAAGGCTTTTAATACCGGGCTAAATGGTCTAACTTAAAATATAAACCAGGACCTATGCCACGCATTTATATTATAGTTTGCGCTGGTGTTTTAATCTTGCAAACAAAAGATCTCGCAGCGCAGGGATTACCCCGCAAACCTACTATGCAACAAGTGATCGGTTACCGGATGCAGGAACAAAAACAATGGGCCAACAGGCAGCTGCCTTTAAATGCCGTACAGTTCAGGATGTATAGAGGTTTTGCAGACAGATCCTGGTCCCCGGTCATGATGCAACCCAGGCGGCAGTTTGTTTTTTCCCTGCAGGTATTTGCTAGTGCAGATATTCATAAGCCAGGGTCCATTTCAATGTACCAGCAACCCTGGCCTGCCGCCCGTATTACACGTTCAGGCTATGCGGGTCAGGGTAACTGGTGGATGGACAAAGATAATGCCATCGGTAGTTCGATACTCAGGGACATTATTACAAACAATAATCGCTGACTAAACCTCTCCCCGCCACTATGTATATAATAAGGGAAATCTTTCATCTCCAGTTTGGCCGTTACCGCGAGGTAAAGACGCTGATCGATGAAGGCATGCAAGAACATTTATTGCTGCAGCCCTCCGGCAGCCGGATCCTGACCGATTTTACGGGAGAAGGATACCGTGTTATCATTGAACTGCCTTATGCAACACTGGCCGATTATGAAGCTGATTTAAAAAAGGAACTGGGTGGCAGCGGCTGGAAGGAATGGTATGATAAGTTCAAAACCCTGGTTCGTTATTCCGAACGGGAAATTTTAAAACAGGTTATATAGACCGAAATTTATACTTTAACCTTATACTTCGAAATAGGTTAGCTTATTTGCTTCAATATTTTATTATGACGAATACTTCTAGTTTGACCTTGCTATTGGCTATTGGCCTAAGTTTATTCAGTTTGAGTTGCAACCAGGAAACCAAAACAGGTGAGCTGGTAAATGCGGACACAACAACTGTTCCCGGCACCACGGCAAAACCGGGTTTGCCGGTTTTCGATCCTGCCAGGGATCCCCTGGTTGTTGAAGCCCAGTTTCTCAAGCTGCTGGCTGATACTTTGAATGTGCAGTTGTACGAGGTTACATTTAAGCCAGGCGATTCAGTGGCTTTACACACGCATCCCGATTTTATACTGTATGTGCTGGAAGGCGGTACGATGGAAATTGTATCCGAAGGAGCCAGCCCGCAGGTAGTGGAATTCAAAACCGGCATGGGAATGGTCCTTCCTTCAGAAAGCCATGCTGCCAAGAATACAGGCAAATCCACCGTCAGGTTGCTGGCAGCAAATATTTACAGGCCGAGGAGTTAATTGAATTGTATATTCATTGACTAAATCTTGTTTGATGATCTGCATCAGAGCATTTTTATTGCCGGTATCATTACTGGCCCTGGTTTGTATTAAAGGCAATAGCCAGTCATCCTATCGTCCCGCGGTATTCAACGATCCTGAACGGCTTAAGAAAATTGAGACCCTGTTCCCGGTAATTGACAAATTATATAAGGAATATGCCAGGAAAAATCATTTCCCCGGCATCGCATTTGGATTGGTGGTGGATGGCAAACTGGTTTATAAAGGACAGGATGGATATACCGATATCCAGAAAAAGATCCCTGTTAGCTCATCCTCCCTTTTCCGGGTTGCTTCGATGAGCAAAAGTTTTACCGCGATGGCAATTTTGAAATTGCGGGATGAAGGGAAACTGCAGCTGGATGAACCTGTACATAATTTTATACCCGCCCTTAAAAAAATAAAATATCCTACTGCGGATTCTCCACCCATAACAATTCGTCACCTGCTTACCCATGGGGCCGGGTTCCCGGAAGATAATCCCTGGGGTGACCGACAGTTGGCGGATAGTGATAAGGAGCTGATGGATTTTCTGAATAATCAGGTCTCTTTTTCCAATCCACCGGGCATTACTTTTGAATATGCCAACCTGGGTTTTGCCCTGCTGGGCAAAATCATCACATCGGTGTCGGGTTTGCGTTACCAGGATTATATCAAAACAAAAATCTGGCAACCCCTGGGCATGAATACATCGGAGTGGGAATATGGAAAGGTAGCGCCGGATAAACTGGCCCATGGTTACCGCTGGTTGAATGAAAAATGGAACGAAGAGCAGCTTTTACATGATACGCCCGATGGTTCCTGGGGTGCTATGGGCAGTATGATTTCATCGATCGATGAATTTGCCAATTATATGGCTTTTCATTTATCGGCCTGGCCTCCCTCGGATGCGGCGGAAACCGGGCCGCTTAAAAGAAGTTCTGTCAGGGAAATGCAACATCCCTGGCGATTCAATGGATTTAACCCCAACTACAGGTACCCGGATGGCCGGGTCTGCGGACTTGTTTCCGCCTATGCCTATGGGTTAGGCTGGACTCAGGACTGCGAAGGCCGCGTTTATATTGCACATAGTGGAGGATTGCCCGGATTTGGCAGCCAATGGCGTATACTACCTGATTATGGAATAGGCGTTGTAGCGTTCGCCAACCGGACCTATGCTCCTATGAATGCCATCAATTTCCAGGTGCTGGATACTATTATCAAACAGGCGGGATTAAAACCAAGGGAGCTGCCTGCTTCCGCGATATTGGAGCAGCGTAAGAAAGAGTTGATTAATATTTTACCGGGTTGGGACAAAGCGGAACAAAGTGGCATTTTCGCAGAGAATTTTTTTCCTGATAATCCTATTGACATATTACGTAGGGAAGCCAAAACGCTTTTTGCAAAGGCAGGCCGGATCATCACCGTTCATGAAATGAAACCCGAGAACCAGTTAAGAGGCTCATTTATCCTGGAAGGTGAAAATACCAACCTGGAAATTTATTTCACCCTCTCACCCGAAAATCCGCCGCTGATACAGGAATACCATATTCGTGAAGTGAAAAAAAATAAATGACCTATATGAACCTATGTGCGTCTATGCATCTATGTGGTAAAACCTCCCCAATGAAAAATGCAAAGGTCAAAATGCAAAAAGCTCGCAACTTGCAGCTAACAGCTTTCCTCAAAGAGCACTTACGACTATGTGAACCTATGTTAACTATGTATCTATGTGGTAAATCCACTTGCGGGTTTGAATAGCTTACCTGCCTGCCGGCAGGAATACATAGAGCCACATAGATTCTGCACAATAATGAGATATGTAAAAGTCAAAATGCAAACGCTCGCAGCTCAAGCTAGCAGCTTTCCTCAATTTCACTACTCTTCTTCATCATCAATTTCGATCGTGGCTGTTTTTCTTTCGCCGATCTGTTGCCGCCACATGGCATAATACAAGCCCTTTTTTTCCACCAATTCGGTGTGACTGCCCTGTTCGACGATCTTTCCTTTTTCCAGGACATATATTGTATCCGCATGCAGGATCGTAGATAAGCGATGCGCTATCAGGATGGTGATCTGCTGACGCAGGGCTGAAACTTTTTTTACTGTTTCAGTGATCTGCTCTTCCGTTAAAGAATCCAATGCGGAAGTGGCTTCATCAAAGATCAGCAGGCGGGGCTTGCGCAACAGGGCCCTGGCTATAGACAAACGCTGTTTTTCCCCACCGGAAATCTTGCGGCCCCCTTCACCCAACATACTATCCAATCCTTTCCCCGAATTCCCGACAAGGTGAAGAGCTGAGGCTTTGCCCAACACTTCCAAGATTTCTTCATCCGTTGCACCAGGTTTTACAAACTGCATGTTTTCCCGGATCGTGCCCGAAAACAATTGCGTGTCCTGCGTTACAAAACCTAATTGTTTGCGCATACGATTATAGCGAATATCGCGGGAGGAAACGCCATCATATAAAATATCGCCGCTTACCGGAGTATAAAGACCGACCAATAATTTTACCAGCGTGGACTTGCCTGATCCGGAAGGCCCTACAAATGCAATTGTATCGCCCAGGCTGGCTTCAAAAGAAATATCATCGACGGCATTGCTGCTGGCATGACGATGGCGGAAACTCACATGACGGAAAATGAGGTGTTCGATCTCGCCTACTTCTACCGGTTCATCCGGCCGGTATTCAGGTTCTTTTTGCATTAGTTCATTGAATACCTGTAAGGATGTTTCTGCTTCACGATAGGCCAGGATAATGCTGCCCAGGTCTTGCAAAGGACCGATAATCGCTGTGGAGATGAATTGCATAGAGATTAGTTCACCGGGTGATAACACTTTCCGGAAGATCAACCAGAGCAGGATAAAGAGGATGGATTGTTTTAAAACAGTGAGTATCGAACCCTGGAAAAAAGTAAGCGTTCGCAGTTTTTTTACCTTGCTCATCTCCAGGTCATAAATATCCTGTGTATGCTGGCGTAACCGCCGGATCTCCGACCAGGTAAGTCCCAGGCTTTTTACCAGTTCTATATTACGCAGGCTCTCTGTGATGGTACCACTCATTTGCCTGTTTTGCCGGATCAATGAACGCTGCAGGGCCTTGATCGACCGGCTGAGTATACTCGTGAGGCCGCCGAGTAATACCACGCCTACTAAAAATACAGGGATCAGTGCCCAATGTTTGGTAAATGCATACCATACCAGGAAGCCAATGCCTACCAGCGAGGAAAATAAGATATTGATAAAGCTGGTGATAAAACGTTCCGTGTCGTTCCTTACTTTTTGCAGGATGGAAAGGATCTCGCCACTGCTCTGGTCTTCGAATTCCTGGTAAGGCAGGCGAAGCGTTTGCCGCAGTCCGTCGTTGAAGATCTGCATACCGAATTTTTGTACCACCAGTCTTAGCACATAATCTTTAAATGCCATCACCAACCTGGCGGCTAATGCAATGGCCAGGGCGATGGACATCCAGAACAAAACGCCATTGAGCAGCTCTTCCCTTGATTTATTCCCGGTATCCAGGGCATAATCATCAATGATCTTTCCAAAGATAACGGGATCGTATAGTGATAGGATCTGGCCTAGACCTGCCAGCACAAGGGCCAGCACAAGCCATTTCCGGTAAGGTTTGAAATAGGTCCATAGAATTTTCATAGTAAAAAAATCTTCACACTTAATATACGGAATGATCAGAGAACCAGGGTCAATTGTTTACCCGGTCCATAAAGTGCTTTGCCTGCACGATTGCCTGTATGTTTTTCGTTTTCTACGGTCAGCACACCATTGACAATTACATAATGAAATCCGGTGGAATAAGCATGGGGTTTCTCAAAAGTGGAGAGATCTTTTACTTTTTGATCATCGAATATGACAATATCGGCTGCATAACCTTCTTTTAACAGGCCGCGGTCATTTAACTGGAATTTTTGCGCAGGCAGGGAAGTCATTCGCCTGATAGCTTCCTCCAGCGACAATACTTTTTCATCTCTTACATATTTCGACAATACCCTTGCATTTGTTCCATAGCCCCGGGGATGGGGCATACCTGCACCCAGGATCCTAATGCTGGCATCGCTGGCAAACATATTGAAGGGATATTGCATGATCCTTTTTACATCTTCCTCACCTATTCCATGAAATACCGCAGCAGCGCCCCCGTTGATCACCAGGTCGATCACGGTTTTGGCTTCTTCTTTTGCTTTGTGTTTTCTGCCTTTCATACGATTGATCTGTTCAATGCTTTTTCCATTGAAGGAAGTATCAGCGGCATGATAGGCCACTACCGCGTAACCGAAATGTTTAAGCTTTCTTTTTTTCAGGCGCCCCAACATGTAATTAATAACATATTTTCTTATTTCGGGTCTTTGCAAGCGGGCCCGGATAGAATCCTGGCCATCGGCCAGTATTTCACCAGGTATTAATGTATTGATGGAAGTGCTGCTGGCAGTATAGGGATACTGATCAATTGTTACCTCCACTCCGGCCCGGCGGGCAGCTTCGATCATAGGTACCGTGATCCGGCTCCGTCCCCAATTATGTTGACCGCTGAGTTTGAAATGCGAGATTTGCACCGGCAATCCTGCTTCACGTCCAATGGTCAGCGCTTCTTCAATTGCCTGTACTATGCTATCACCTTCATCACGCATATGACTGGCATAAAGTCCCTGGTATTTAGCTGCAATCCTTGCGAGCGTTACGATTTCTGGAGTTTTGGTATAGGTTCCGGGAATATAGATCAGCCCGGTGGAAAGACCGGCTGCGCCATCCTGCATGGCTTTCTCCATGATCTCTTCCATTCTTTTCATTTCATCGGGGCTGGCATCGCGGAGAGCGCGACCCATTACTGCCTTCCTGATATCATTATGACCTACCAGGCTGGCTACATTGATCGATAGTTTCAGGGAGTCGACCCATTCCAGGTATTTTTGAATGTTTACATTGGAGGCACCGCAGTTCCCGGTAATACAGGTTGTCACTCCATCATAAATAAAACTCTTAGCCTCCGGATCCCTGGCCTCATCTCCTTCGAGATGCGTATGTACATCGATAAAACCCGGCGCTACTACCAGGCCGGTAGCATCAATTGTTTTGCCTGCACTCAGGCTTATTTTCCTGCCCGCCTGCAGGATGCGACCCTCTTTTATCGCGATATCTCCATAATACCAATTGTTCCCCGTTCCGTCAATGATACGGCCATTGCGAATAAGTATGTCGCATTGCGGCGCCTGTGCCTGGGAATAAAAAGGGATAAACAGGAAGAGAAAAAATTTCTTCATTGGCTCAAGTTACTGAAAACTGAAGATTGAAGGGGGACGTCTGAAGACCGAAGTCCGAAGTCCGAATTCGGAAGTCTGAAGGCCGAAGTCTGAGGCATTTTCCATTTCCCGGCAAGCTGTGGATAACTACGGCACGATATTTTTAGGATAGGATTGTCAACCGGATTGTTAATATATAAAATAATAAATATGCAACGTAAAGGACTTGGCCTTTTAATGGCGGCAGCTGCTGCTTATGGCTATTATAAGTATTCAAAGATGACCCCTGACCAGAAAAAAGATTTGAGGATGAGGGGAAAAAGTTTCCTGGATAAAAACCTGGGAGGTTTGGGGAATTTATTCGGCAGAAAAACAGCCAGCACAACCAATCATTCTGCCACTTCTTTCTAATTCAACTAGGCTTCGTTTTAACAGACTGTCCCGGCAAATGCTCAGCATTTTCACCGGGACAGCTTTTTTATTCAAAACAAGAAGAGACGCTTGAATCAGTATAGGAGTTAATAACGGTGAGACATTTTCCGCTTTAGCTTCTCGGTGCACTCCGTGCTTCTTTGAGTCTTTGTGGTGCTAAACACTTCAACTAACAGATTTCCCAAAGAAATAAGCACCTGTTAGGGCCAGGCGCGTCCTCTTACCTAAACCACCCGAAAATGAGCCGTCAAACTTCTGTGGATCTTTGTTTCTTACTGGCATTGCGAATAAGCAGCACCCGGGATATTTGATAAGTTGATGAAGAAGTATATACTTATTCTTCCGGAATAGGATTTTCTTTATATTTTTTCCTGAAATAAAGATAGAGGGGAACACCGATCAGGACAAGTCCCAGTCCTGTCAGCGATTGTTTCGGCGCCACCATCAATGTATTTACCAGCAGGGCCAGCGAAAATAATATCAATATCACAGGCACAACAGGATAACCGATTACGGGACCTTTTATTTTTCCTTCCCTTTTCATTTTCAACAAGGCAACGCCCAACAATGCGTAAAAAATAAAGATGACAAAGATGATCATGTCCGTAAGCATGTCAAACGTGCCGGATATGACCAGGATACAACTCCAGACCATGGTATATAACAGGGCCTGGTAGGGAGTTTTATAAGTGGGATGTACTTTGGCCACACCTTTAAAAAAGAATTTTTCCTGGGCCATACGAAAATGTACCCTTGTATGGGCCAGGATCAATGCGTTCACGGTTCCGAATACACTGACCATGATCAATACAATAATCAGGGTTCTGCCAATCCTGCCCACCAGTGTTTCGGCGACAACTGCAGCACCAATGGAATTTTTATCGACTGCTGCCAGTTCAGCAGTCGATAAGACATTCAGGTAGGCATAATTTACCAGTACATAAAGGAGCATGGCAATGCTTACACCTGCAATGATGGCATAGGGCACGTTGCGCCGGGGGTTTTTCATTTCACCTGTAATAAAGGAGAGATTGACCCATCCATCGTAGGCCCAGAATGCACCCAGCATAGCCGTGAGCATGGCACTCATGAAAGCTGGACCCTGCAATTCATTGGCAATTGAAGCAACAGGCAGGTGCCTTGTTTCCGGTGCCTGGTAAAACAACCCCAGGGCAATTAAAATTAGTATGCCCAAAATCTTGGCTGAGGTGAAAATATTATTTACTACTCCTCCTTTTTGAACTCCCCTGTAGTTGACCCAGGTCAGTAAAACGATGATGAGTATGGCCAGCAGTTTAATACCCGAGTCGGCAAAAGGGTAAATAAAATCGCCAATTGAAATATGTTCCAGTGAGGGAAGCAGGTTGGGTACAGGCGCCAGGGTATTCAGAGTTTGGGCAAATACAAAGGCGACGGCAGCGATGGAGGCCGCACCATTGATCGTAAAATCGGCCCAGCCAAAAAGGAAGGAAAAAAAATTCCCGAAACTGATCCGGAAATATTCATAGAGCCCGCCTGACTCTTCTGTAATGGTAGAAAGTCCGGCCAGGGTAAATGCCCCCAGCATGGTTACAATACCCGCGAATACCCAGGCCATCACAATCCAGGTTTCACTTAACCCGGTTTGAGACATGGGAACGATTTTCTTAAAAACACCGGAGCCAATCATGCAACCGGCAACCAACAAGGTTCCGGTAATCAGGCCAAGGGTCCTGTTTAGGGGTATCCTGGTCCGGTCGGTCGTGGGGAGATGAGTATTTTGCATTGGCAGATTTTGGGTGCTTTTATTCTTCTTTGCCCTTCTCACCTACGAACCAGTGTTCCTTGTTTTTAAACAACACGTTGAAAGTGGTCAATGACCCATAGCAGCGGGTAATATATTGCTGGATATTCACTTTATCCTCGTCGCTGAGTTTTTTGTTACTGTTGATATTTTGTTCCAGCACCCGCAAGCGGTCGCGAAGCATGACTATTTTGTGAAAGAAATCCTCGATCGGAATTTCCTTGGGCTTTAAACTTTTGTCGGCCGGCTGCAACAGCATTACACCATTATGCCAGCGATCCCCCAATTGCACGGTTTCAGTAATGCCACCCCATAGCCTTAGAATTTTCAACAGGGCCTTTTCTGTTTCCGACTGGGTTTCGATTTCAGCAGATACGTTTTCGGGAATGATTTCGTCGAGATGGGGATCATTTTTATCAATTTCTTTAAGGCCGGTATTGATAAAAGAGATCAGGTAAGTGGCATAACGAATGCCGACGATAACACCCGGGCCATGCTGTGTATGCTGGAGCCGGGTACCAATGCCAAGATTCATTTGTTCCATAATCCAAATTAAATACTACTTAATCTATTTTTAGTTCAAGCTACGGTTTTTTAGGATTCCATCGTGAATTACACAGGTTTGACAGTTGCAAAGGATTGCTAACTGCGCTGTTTATCCGGGATGGCGTGATTCATTCACTATTCCATCATGTAATAACTGAGGAGCTGAGTCGAAGAACAAAACCTTTCCGCGTCTACCTTCCCTGCTGTTAGCTTCATATTTCTTTTACTCCTTTCCCGACCCTACTTCAGGTGATATGATTTTCGTAATGCTTCCATCAACTCCACCGCCCTTTGTTCATGACTCCTAAGATTCATGTTGTTTTAGTTTAAGTTCATTCACTACTCCATCAAGTGATAACCGCAGAGGAGCTGAGGCGCAGAGTAGAACGCCTCCCTGTCTTCACTCTCTGCGGTTTATCTATTGGGGACGCGAAGTTTGCAGAGAAGGCGCAAAGGGCGCAAAATATTTTTTAGTAACACAAAGCACACGATTCACTTTCAAAAATCTTAGAGTTCTTGGTGGTTCTTGGTGATTTTTGTGCTCCATTTATTGTTGCACAATGCGCACGAAGTTTACACGAAGTACACCAGGTAACTTTTCATAGTCATCATTCAAATTTTAACGGTCTTACTCTGCGTCTCCCGGTCTTTGCGGTTAGAGTCATTTTTTTCATTATTCACCAGTTCCCAATCATATCCGGTTCGCTGTTGGTGCTCCCCCGGTTTTTCCCATACTCCTCCTGGCTATTTTATACGATATTCTTTCTGAATCATTTCAATGAGTCTGCCTGCTTTGTTAAGCAGGTTCCTGATCGTGAACACGCGGATTGACATATTTCCTTTATAAAAATATAAGTGGTTGGTATACTCAAACAATTCGGTTTCGTTACCGCTTTTTACTGCAAATCTTGGCGGGTATAATTTCTGTAAAGAATCAAGTATCGCCTTTTCCGAGCGAAACTGAAAATACTTTGAATCAAACAGTTTATTCTGTAAGAAATTAAGTGTCATAAAGATTGTGGTGGCGCCGCCTTCAATATTGCGGAGTGTGCTTCTGACCGTTGCATCATAATCGATAAGCGAATCGGTTACTGTTTTTTTTCGGATAAGCCGGAAATTACCGGCATTTTTTAGCTGATCAATAGTGCGGTCATGGTATTCAAATGCATTGTACATCCTCATAAAGGCAGCCTGCTGGTAAAGCAGAAGGGTGTTTCGTACGCTAGCAGGCTTGTCCAGCTCCCGGTGAATTGCATCGATCCTGTTCATCTGTATATTCCACCAGCGAATATCATTTGCCAGGTCAGCTGTATCTCTTTTGAGATCTTCCAGCAATGATCTTGCATATTTTTTTTCCCGCTGGTGTTCGATGGTGTGTTCCAGTTGGTACTCGGCCAAAAATCCGCAAAATACGGCGAGAAATAACATGAGGAACTCCCAGAAATAATGGGACCATTTTTTTCTCGGGGTATGTGAATGATGGTGGACTTCCATTTGTTATCAGTTGAATTTTGAATGGTACATAATTATAGTTTACTCATAATTCCCACCTTCTCCGCCTCGCCGGATTCGGTGGGCAATCAAAGCTCACACCTGCCTGCCGGCAGGCAGGGCTGGTAGCTCATGGCTCATGCTTTACTTAAAATGATGTTTTTCTGTATAAAACCGGATCAACCCAATTGCTTTTTGTTTTAATTTGATTGTTTGCCGAAGCTGGAAGCGGCAGGCAAAGCGGTAGACCATTACCTCGTTGAAAAACCGGTTCAATAAGGCCGGGTCTGCTGAAAATAAAGCTACATTTTCCGGTTCCACTCCTTTTTCCCATTCCGATTCCGTTCGGGCGGAATAAGCAAATACGGAATTGCGGCTTTCCCGTACACGGGTTTGCGTTTCCTGGAGTGATGATGTCTCTACCTTCAATAAATAACGAAGCAACTGGTCGTAAACAATTATGCTATCGGCATCTTCTTCTTCTATTAAGCGGAGACCGCCGGAATTTTTGAGTTGCTGCAGGGTCCGGTCCGTATAGATCAGGTCCTGGAAGCCAATGGTGGCGGCATAAATATTTTTTAAGCAAGTGGTGCCGGGCAGACCCCCGCGAATCGAATCGTAACAAATGAAAAGGTCGCCGAGTATCCTCTCTTTTTTTTCATATTGTTGAATACAGTAACTAAAACGGGCTGTGTCGGTTTTCAGATCTTCTACAAAGGATTTTACATATTGTATGCCGCGCTTGTGTTCTATATAATGTTCCCGTTGGTTCTCTACAAAAAATCCCAGGGTAACAGCCAGGAAAAGCATAAAAAATTCCCAGAAATAATGACCCCATTTTTTTCTCGGCGTATGGGCGTGATGGTGGACTTCCATTCGTTTTACTGGTTGGTGGGTTTATTGTATATACCTAATTATAAAATTAGTAGCTGGCAGCTAAAAGCTAACGGTTCAATCTTTAAAATAGCTATAAAGGAAAGCCGCCATGAAGCCAATAACCATATAGATTATCAACCGGATGACCCTGGCTTTCCTTGACTCAAATTCCATATATGCCTGGTAAATTTTGTGTCGGGGTTTGATCGTCTATAATGTCGCCAGGTTCCCTGCCTTTAATTGTTCCCGGGCTTTTTGTTTTCCCTGCTTTGATAGCAACCGGTTAGGGGCCATTTTCAGCGACTGTTCAAATTGATCAAGCGCCTCTTTAGCACGATTATTTTCCAGCAACCATTCCCCATACATTTCATAACTGGGTTTCACGATCGAGGGGGGCCCATAGGAATAACCAGCCCGGGTTTGTAATTGGGTGGCAGCCTTCAGATTTTTTTCAGTTGTTGTGGCGTCTTTATCCAACCAGGCACGCATGGCTTTTAATTGCAATTCCATGGCTTCGGATTCCAGTAAATCGTTTTTGGTAGGAAGGGATCGGTTGATATTGCCGCAAAGACGGATGCCTTTTCCTGCTGTTTTAGCTTCTTCCACCAGTCTTTCGCCTCCCATCTGCAAAATAAGCTTGTCCAATGCCGCTTTATCTGCTTTAAAATATTCATTCATACCCAGTACAAAATAATTTTTGCTGCGGGCAACAATATTCAGATCATTCTGCGGAACGCTGATATCTACTACTTCTTTGTTATAATCATTTGTTTCAGCCAGGTAGGTGGTTTTTACAAAAAGCATATGTGCTCTTGCCCGGGGGCTGGGTTTTTCTGTACAGTAAAGGCGTACACTGTCAACCATGGCCCGGGCTTTAGCCTGATTGCCCAATTGAAGATATCCGTACTGGAGCCAATGCCAGGAATGGTATCCCAGGGCATCGTTGTCAAGTTTTTTCCGCTGTTTGCGGGCTCTTTCGGCAGCCCAGGATACTTCATTACTGCTTACTACTTTATCCCATAAGCCCAATGCCAGGTAAGTATGCGTGGGCATATGGAGGGCATGCCCGGCAGCCGGTGCTACCTGCGCATATTTGTCAGCGGTAGCCAGGGCCTGGGCTGCATGTTGCGGGTTATCGAGTGAATGAATGACATAATGCAGGGCACCGGGGTGTTTGGGATTTCGTTTCAGCACTTCATTCCCGATCGCCGCCGCTTTTTCGAGTATGCTTATTTCCTGTTCTGTTGTACCCCATCCATTCAGGGCAAGGCTGTAAAACGAAGCGATTTCATCATTGCCGGGATATTTTTTGTAAAGCGATTCCATAAAAACAGCATAACCACTATCCCTTTCGGCCTTATTGCCTTTGCCGTATAAAATATTTATCCCTCGTATAAAATCCTTTTCGATCCCCGTCTTTGCCTTATTAACTCTTTCTTCCGGATCGGCCGAAATTTTCGAGAGGATGGCATTACCCTGGTCATAATCCTGTTCCTGCCAGAGCGGGTGATTATTGGTCATAGCCTCACCCCAGTATGCCATTACAAAATCCGGGTCCAGCTTTTGGGTTTCCCGGAAAGCCTCGGCCGCATCCGCATATTCAAAACTGTGCAGGAGCAGCATCCCTTTTTTGAATGAGGGTTGTGCCTTGCTGTCGCCAGTGGCTTCAAAATTGATTTCACCCAATTGGTTGTTTTCCTGTTTTGCTGGCGACTGGCAGGCGGAGATACTAAATACCATCCATGCCATACTGATCGTTGAGGAAATGGAAGGTTTCATAACGCTGGTTTTAGTATTTATAAATTTACTTAAACTTTTCAACTCCTAACCATGAATCGTT
>DASUMO010000408.1:0-10669 GCA_036277695.1 Chitinophagaceae bacterium | reverse complement strand
GATTTCCAGAAACTGCAGAATTATTCCCGCCATAGTGATTACCCCATCGCTTATTATGTCTTTGATATATTAAGCCTGCAGCACGAAGACCTCAAACAACTTCCCCTGGTGGAGCGAAAAAAGATCCTGAAAAAACTGATCAGGAAAAGCGGGCCTGTCGTTTTCTGCAGTCATATCGAGGAACATGGAAAAGACTTTTTTAAAGCTGTGAAAGCGGAAGACATGGAAGGCATCATCGCGAAAAAAAAGGATAGTCTTTATAAGCCTGGTGTCCGCACGAGGGAATGGCTGAAGATAAAAAATCATAAATCTCAGGAAGCGATCATTGCCGGGTATACCGAACCTTCCGGAAGCCGCCAGCATTTTGGGGCCCTTTTACTGGCCCAGTATGAAAAAGGTAAATTGAAATATATCGGGCATGCGGGTACAGGATTTACAGAAATTTCTTTAAGCGAACTGCTGAAGAAAATGAAACCCCTCCGGTCGAAGCAATCTCCCTTTGATAAACCGGTCAAGGCCAATCGACCGGTTACCTGGCTAAAACCGGAGCTGGTTTGTGAGGTCAGCTATACAGAAATCACCAGGGATGGCATATTAAGGCATCCTGTGTTCAAAGGGCTCCGGCCCGAAAAAACGGGGAAGATGGTAACTAAGGAATCAGAACAGGAGTTACCAGCAACACAAATAATCAAGAACTCAAAGAAAAGGTTATGAGAAGTTCAAAACCTGCCATCAGTAATCCAGGTAAATTATACTGGCCGAAGGAAGGAATTACAAAGGGAGAACTGCTAAGCTATTACGAAAGCATAGCTCCGCATATTCTTCCCTATTTGAAAAACCGCCCCCTTTCGTTAAGGCGTAATCCCAATGGCATACTGGATGAGGGATTTTACCATAAAGATGCCGGGGATATCGCTCCTGCCTGGATGAAAACAGCCAATATCTATTCGGAATCCAGCGACAAGATTATTCATTACCTGGTATGCAATAATGTAAACAGTCTTTTGTTCATCGCGAACCTGGGTTGTATCGAAATGAATCCCTGGAATTCCGTAATAAGTAAGCTCGACCGGCCGGATTACCTGGTCATTGACATTGATCCTTCCGAAAAAAATGATTTTGAACAGGTGATAGAGGTCGCCCTCGCTACCCGGGAAGTATGCGAAAAACTGGGAATTGCCGCATTTTGTAAAACATCAGGTGCCAGTGGTATCCATATTTATATACCCTGTAATAAAAAATATGATTACGACCAGGTAAGGGATTTTGCCAAAGTCATTGCCAGCCTGGTAAATGAAATGCTGCCCTCCATTACCACTATGGAAAGGTCATTGGCAAAAAGAAAGAAAAACCAGATCTATATTGATTACCTGCAGAATAGTGCGGGTCAAACCCTTGCTTCTGTATACAGTGCACGGCCCAAGCCGGGTGCTACCGTTTCAACCCCCCTGGACTGGAAAGAAGTGAAGCCGGGTCTGCATCCATCCCAATTTACTATCAAGAATATCCTGAAACGCGTGGAAAAGAAAGGAGATATTTTCAGCGGCATCCTGGGAAGGGGCATCAATATCCCGGCTGCGCTGAAAAAAATAGAAAAAAGCTGGAGTTAAGTTCCGCGGGGAATTGTTTCAAGAACAATTAATTCAAGCAAAAATTCCCGGCGATATCTTTCATTTTTTCTGCACAATTCCTGCACATTTCTGCACACTGCAGGATATCCTCAGCTTCGGTGAATTTTTCGCATTCCTGCTGGCATAAGCGGCAGTGAATAATACAATTAAACGCAAGCTCGCTCACCTCAGGGTGGTCACTGATCAGCCGGCTCACCACGGCAAAACAAGATTGGGCGCACTCGTGGCATTTCCGGATCAGTTCTGTCCGGGGTTGCTGCGTGGAGACTTCATTATGAATACAGGATTCACAGAAAAGCCAGGCTTGCATACATGCTTTAATATACATATCGGTTTGCCGGGCTATCATGGGTTTACTTTTTTCTTATGAATTTCTTCCACTTCTTCCATAAATCGGGTTACTTCGGGATCAGCATAAGGACCATATGCATCGGTCAATAAGCCTTTGACCCCGTCATTCGTTTCTATAGCATAGAGAATGGAGTTGTCGGCAGGATCACTGATTCCTTCAAACCGGTAAAAGTTCTTTACCGTGATATCTTCAGGATGGTAAAGTCTTTCGTTTTGCAATGAAAGCAAGCCCTGTTCTGACATTTTGAAATTTTCAGTATACCCATCGGCCTGTACTTTATTGATACAGTCAGCCAGGGTCTTCATATCGGCATTGGTTGATACTTGTTCCATTTTTATAAACTTTATTGTTTATTAAAAGTCCTGCACGGCCGGGCCGTGCAGGTTCGTGTTATCAGGCTGGTTGTGTATCCCGTAACCTTTTGATCTTGTCATGAGATTGTCTCAGGTTTGTCTTTTGTTCCATGATCACCTGTCTTACCTCGGGTGCCAGGTCAGCATCGGAAGAAAGTGCATCCTCATAGGCCCGCTGGGCAGCATCTTCACCATATTCACAGGAAGCCAGGATGGCTTTTCGGTCATGCCCTGAAAAAGTAGCTTTCACGTCCATCCAAACCCTGTAAATTTTTCCCCGCTGCGTGGTGCCTTCTGCGGGATCATTGCCCGACTGGAGTACGAACTGGCTCAATTCATTGGCATACCGGCGACTTTCGGTTGCCATCTCATCAAACAAGGCCCTCAGGTCGGCATCTTGGGATTCAGTTTCCTTGCTGGCCTTTTCATAGCCCCGGACCCGGTCGTTATTTATCTCGATCAGGTCGTTCAAGATTTCCGCGGTTTTTTCATTCTGTTTCATGATATAGTTTTTATAGTATTTAAAAAATCTGGGGAGACAGCTAAAAAAAAAGGCCGGCTCCCATCTCTTCTCTTGCTTATTAAACTTTGTAAAAACTATACCAGTTATTTTCTTACTTATATAGTGGGGTTTAAGTTGAAAGCCGGGTTTTTTCTTACTCAACATTTTCATTTTTGGGGAAAAGAAGGGAAGAAAATGCAAGCCGCGGATCGACTTTACTACGATCTGCCCCCTCATTTCCTTCGACAATGACCGGTTATTACGGTACTGTTAATAACCTTGCTTCTTTTGTTCTTAATAATTTAATAACAGGATTTAAAGGGCATTTTTAACGGTAAATGTGGAATTTCTTGCCCAGGAACTGAAGAAAAAGAGAGTGAAACCCGTGAATAAGAAACTGGCTTCAGTTTTGAATTAAAGGGTTTAAATCTTAGTGTATGGCAAGCGATAACAATCTCCAGTTTATCCGGGAGAAAATATATGAGATCAGAAATGCTGTTATGTATAGCATGAGCAATGGACTGGTCAAGATACCTAACAATATTGTATCGGTAGTCAAGGTAGATGAGGACGGTCAGTTATGGTTCGTGTGTACAGCTCCTGCGCAACGGGTGGAAGAATGCGAAGCAGTATTCCCCGCCAGGTTGCTCTTTTATAAAAAAGGGAAGTTCTTTCATATCGAAGTGAGCGGGAAAGCCACCATTGTGAAAGATGCCCAACAAACTGACGCCAGTTTACCAGCCGGTACCGATGACCCGGCCCAACCGGTATTGTTGAAGATGTCAATGATGAACGTTGAATATACTTCTGTCGCGGAGAACCGGGAAAAAGGCAAACTGGAAGTCATGCTGGAAAACGGGTATAAATGGATGCTCCGTAACCTGGCCATACCCCGGCATGAAAAGTCAGTTTTTTCAAAACTCCATCAAACCCATACGTCATGAACAAAAAACTACAGCGCATTTTACAAAAAGTTGAATCCGTCCAACTGGGACTTCTGCGATTGAACGACGAGGAACAAAGGATCAGTATCCCTGCTAAAGCGGGCCGTGCGGAAAACGAATTGAATTGTGTATTCAAATCCCAGGGTGAAGGGCTCCGCCTCTTATCCCGCCAGGTAAACCTGATCCAAAAAGACAAAGATGACTACCTCTATATCAGTTGCCGGGTAAGGGATGAAGTGGTAAAAAATGCCGGTACCGTCATCGCCATGGAAGTTCTGAGGGCTTGTTGGTTTACCCGTAAATCAAAAGGAAATATTAGTTGGCTAAAAGAAAAATACATGTACGAGGCTATGGATGAAAAAATAGACCTGGCATCCTGATATGCTGGCACAATTATTTCCATAACCTGTGAAAATAAATACGAAATGAAAAAGTTGTTTTATATACTCGCATTGTTGTTATCGGTGACATGGCTGGTGGGGTTTTTCATTCTGGGGGCAGGCAGCGTCATCCACTGTTTACTAATGATGGGTGTGCTCTTTTACCTGCAGGCCATCATCAGCACTGCTAACCTAAAGGAATCAAAAGGCAGCCTGGAGAAAGTTGAACTGGCGTAGTAACCGGAACGCTGTTTTGAAAACATATTATCGTGACGTTGACGGGCAAGTAACAAACCCATGAAAACTACTAGGAAAATGGTATGCAAAGCAAGCGAAAAAGGGGCCCTGGCTCCTTTTTTTACTTCTTATAATTACTTCCATACTCACAGGCTTAAACTTTATTTTTACTGTTACCCTGCCCGTCGCTAAAATGAGACTATGCCACTCACGTTACAAACAAAGACCCTCTCCGGGTATTTCATAGCATTTTTATTACTGCTGGTATCCTATATTCTCATCTTTTACACGATCCGGGAACTGGGTAAGGAAACCCGGGAAGTAACGGACTCCTACAACCTCATCAATCACCTGGAATCACTTCATTCGGATATGGCAGAGGCTGAAACCGGTGTACGAGGTTATATCATTTCCCGCGAAGTCAGTTTCCTGATGCCTTATTATGCCTCCCAAAAAACGATACCCCGGCGATTTGCGGAATTGGATGCACTGGCCCGGGGCGGGAGGATACAAAAAGCCACGATTGAGAAACTAAAGCAATATAGCAGTGCAAGCCTGGCCTATATGGAAAATGCCATCACCCGTTTCCAGAAAGCGGGTCTTGTGGTAACGGATACGATGCTGCTAAACAGGGAGGAGCGCAGACTGGTGCTGGATAGTATGCGTTTGCTGATCGCGGAAGCGAAAAAGTCCGGTGAAAAGCATATTGCGAGTAAGACCGATACGCTGAGCGGGTTCTTCAGCAGTACTAAAACAATTGCGATCACATCCCTGCTGGTAGCTATTCTTACAATTATCTATTCCTTATATACCTATAAACGTGAAAACAGGGCCAGGGAAGAGGCCACTACTAAGGTTACCCGGTACCAGCAGGAATTGGAGACCAAACTCAAGGAATTAAAAAAGCTGAATGCAGAACTACAGGACCTGAAGCAAATTGAAAAATTTGCCGCTACCGGGCGTATTGCTCGCACCATTGCCCACGAAGTGAGAAATCCCCTGACCAATATTACACTGGCGGCTGAACAATTGCACGAAAGCCTGGAAAACGAAGGGGAACAGGCAGTAATGCTGGAGATGATTGGGCGTAATGCCAGCAGGATTGATCAATTGGTTACCGATCTTCTGCAATCAACCCGTTTTGCCCAACTGGAATTTAAAGAGGTGGATATTAACCAACTGCTGGATGAAACCCTTGAACTGGCAGCCGACAGGATCCAGTTGCAGCAATTGCAGGTAGAAAAGGACTATTCCCCCGATCTCTGCACCGTAAAAATCGACAAAGAGAAAATGCAACTGGCCCTGCTTAATATTATCGTAAATGCAATCGAAGCCATGCCGGCACAAAAGGGGGTATTAAAACTGAAAACAACGAAGAGGAATGATAAATGTGTTATAGAGATCGCCGACAATGGGAGCGGTATGGATGAAGAAACAATGCAAAAAGTATTTGAACCCTATTATACCGGAAAGAAAAACGGGCATGGGTTGGGGCTTACTAACTCACAGAATATCATATTCAACCACAAGGGTAAAATTACGGTAAGAAGCAATCCGGATTGGGGCACTATCTTTACCATAACCCTGCAGTTAAGCTCCCTGATCTAGTCAAAAATTGGGGGTAATTATATTTTGTTAAAATAGCTGCGAGCATGGTTGCAGGCTTATTTTACGACAGGATTTATGAGTCAGTGTGGAACTTATTCCACAGTTTTATTCCTTTCAAATTGTTCCAAAGTCCTGTAAATAACGTCTTTGGTAAAAGGTTTACTGATAAAATAATCAGCCCCTTCCTGGTAGGCCTTTTCGCGTTCCGAAGCATTGTCATGGGCGGTAATCATGACGATCCGGGCGCGGGGATTTGCGTGTTTTAGTTTCTGAATATACTCCAGTCCAAGACCGTCGGGCAAATGATTATCCAGGAAAATCAGTGAAGGGGATTGTTTTTCAATCACTTTTTCCGCTTCTGCAAGGCTGCCAGCCAACTGGGCATGAATTTGTTTTCGCCGCAGAATGCTGTTCAACAGGTAACAGATATCTTTTTCATCATCCACGATCAAGGCCGGGGATAAAGGGTTGACAAAATTCATATTTGGATCAACGACGGGATTTAACTGTTCACTAATTCTTTTCACCAAATGGAAAGGACAATTTTATTGCCAAAACAAGCGGGTCGTTTTTCCCTATTTTATAATCCGGCACGATTTACGCATTGGAGGGTTGTTCAGACAATAATCTTTAACTTCAATCGACTAAATCCTGGTTATGAATAAGAAAGTGCTCATCATCGATGATGATATGGATTTGTGCCTGTTGTTAGGAAAACTACTCAATAAAAATGGCTATGAAACCGAAGCCGCCTACACAGGTCACAAGGGCATTACCCGCTTCTCAGAAAAAAAATTCGATGCCGTTATTTGTGATTATCGCCTTGGAGATATGGAAGGCAAAAATGTGCTGACCGAACTCAAGAAGGCTGATCCCGGAGTAATAGTCCTGATCATTACAGGCTATTCGGATATCAAAACCGCTGTGGAACTCATAAAACTGGGGGCCTTTGATTATATCAGCAAACCCCTGATTCCAGACGAAGTCCTGAGTATTTTAAATAAAGCATTCCAGCAGCCTGCCGGAACTGCCCCCGGAGAAACGGCAGCTGTTGTAACTAAGAAAGCAAGTTCTGATACCAGCCGCTACCAAAATGAACAATTTATGGTTGGAAAGGCCGCTACCACCAGGGCCCTGTATAACCAAATTGAAATAGTAGCTCCAACGAATTACAGTATTATTTTATACGGTGAAAGCGGAACTGGTAAAGAAGTCATTGCCCGCACTATTCACGAACGCAGCGGACGGAGGGATAAGCCTTTTGTTGCCATGGATTGCGGTACACTTTCAAAAGAATTGGCCGGCAGTGAGCTGTTCGGACATGTAAAAGGTGCTTTTACAGGTGCCCTCCAGGACAAGGAAGGTCATTTTGAACTCGCAGATGGCGGTACTCTTTTCCTGGATGAAGTAGGTAATCTTTCACTCGAGGTCCAGGCCACCCTGCTCCGCGTTATCCAGGAACGAAAGTTCAAAAGGGTAGGGGGAAATAAGGAAATGAATGTGGATGTGCGGATCATTGTTGCATCCAATGAGAGTTTACAGGATGGTTATCGCCGGGGTAAATTCCGGGAAGACCTCTATCACCGTTTTAACGAATTTTCCATTAATCTTCCGCCTTTGCGCAGCCGTAAAGAAGATATCATGGAATTTGCTGCCTTCTTTTTAGCAAAAACTAACGCCGAGTTGGGCAAGGATGTGAGTGGTTACGAGGAGGATGTTTTACAGAAATTTATGGAATATGGATGGCCGGGTAACCTGCGTGAATTCCGCAATGTAGTTCGCCGGGCTGTACTGCTTACACCCCCGGGCGAAAAGATCAATATTTCCTGCCTGCCCTGGGAAATCACTACTGATTCAACATCAGTTACTGTTGCCGCAACGCTTTCACAGCCGGTTACCAATACTACCGAAGCCAAACCCATGCCGCTGGACCTTAAAAATGCGGCAACCAAAGCTGAGTATGAAACGATCATGAGCGTATTACAGAAAGTGAATTTCAATAAGAAAAAGGCGGCCGAACTTTTAAATATTGACCGGAAAACGCTTTATAATAAAATAAAAAATTTCCAGGACTAAAAACAAGAATGCCTCCGTTACCGGGGGCATTTTTTATTGGTGAAAGAATCTCAATCACTCAATATATTCCCATGAACAGTAAACTTTTGCGGGAAATAATTCTACAAATACCTCCCCAACCGGATTTCAAAATTATTTCCGGTTAATCCCATAATTTTTTTTATGGGTCATTCTTGATTATTCTGGATTAACTGCAGGCCCGCCATATTACATTAGGTTCAGGGGATTATTCAATAATACAGAACTTAAAATAAGCATTGTACAACACGGTTAATTTTTCCTTCGCTGTATTGGCATTAATTTTCGTACTGTTAGCGGGCTGAAAATGCTTCTACAAATGAAATTATTCCTACTCTTACTTGCTGTATACTCGCTGATCCTTAACAGGGCCAGTAAAGAAATGAAAACAGAAGAAAATCCTTTCGTTCCATCGTCAGAAACTATTGAAAAAAAACCAGTAAATGATCCTCCGGAAACAGGGACCCCGTTAAATACGGCTGGCAAAGCTGAACCCGCGAGGTTTGCCGGCTTTGCCCTTTATAACAAACGTTATGAAAAGGCAGTTTCCCGTTCTTCCACACCGGTTAATTAGGTTATTTGAAGTTCGGCCGTTTAGATTTGATCCAGCAGGGGCTGAACAATTGACTTGTCCAGAGCTGATAAAGGAATCGGGGTGGGGGGATTGTCAATATATTCATTTAACTGTAATCCCCACCAGCCAACATTTTTCCATTGCCCCAGTTTATAACCGACTTTCTCGTAGGTAGCAAACCAACGGAATCCCATATTTTCATGAAAGGCCACGCTGCGGTCATTGGGCAGATTAATTACCGCGTATACATTCATAAAACCCTGCCGGGCCAGGATAGCAAAAAGGGCGGAATACAGTTTTGCTGCAATCCCCTGGCGCAGGTAATCATCATGAATGTAAACGGAACATTCTACGCTCCACTGATAAGCAACCCTCTCACGGTAACGTGAAGCATAGGCATAACCAGCCAGTATTCCATCTTTTTCAAATGCCAGCCAGGGCCAGTTTCGCAAATAGGTTTCAATCCGTTCGGCAAAATCTGTAACAGCGGGTGTTTCAGTTTCAAAAGTGATAGAAGTGTGTTGAATATAAGGGGAGTAAATAGCCAGCATCGGCGCTGCATCAGAGGGTTTTGCAAGGCGAATCATGTTTTAAAAATACTGAATGAGCTCCAGCATAGTTACAAATTTGTTTTCCTTTTATAGGTGGGAATCTTTATTTTTGCCGCCCAATTGCCGGGGTAGCTCAGCTGGTTAGAGCACAGGATTCATAACCCTGAGGCCGGCGGTTCAAGTCCGCTCCCCGGTACTTAAAAGGCTCTTAATAGGGCCTTTTATGCTTTATACAGGTTTCATTTTATACTCAGAAAAGTTTGAAAAACACACTACACCGGATTCTCCTTTGTTAGACATATCGGCCGCTCGCCCAGGCATTAACATGCCATCCAGTTTTCCAGCAATGAAAAAAGATTTTGATGCCCTTTATTTTCTACAAAAATTGTCCTGGAACTTGATGAGCTTACTCAAACGGAGATCATTTTTCCACACAAAACAAGGGGAAGGCAGGGTTTCCCGTTTAGATATTTCCGGCATACTATTTTCAGCATAGTTTGAAACTGTTAACCATTTAGCCTTACCTTTTGAAAATTCAATAAACAAATTATAATCGGGACGGTTTCAATAAAAACCTCCGGGCGAGCTCCCGGAGGTTTATTTTTATCTACTCATGCCCGGCTATAGCCATCAGAAATTGAATCCCAGCCGGACAAATAACCTTCTCCCGTTGGATCCCATTTGTACCGCATCCCAGGCACCCCCTGTCTCCGTATTATAGGCCCAATCCTTGGCTCCCTTTACCACGCCAAAATCAGGATGGGTATTTAAAATATTATCAGCTCCGGCAAACAATGTAAGATTCTTGCAAAGCGAATAACTGGCATAGATATCTGTAACCAGTTTACCCCTGTAATTGTATTGATCGGGCACATCACCGCTGCCATTATCCAGGGGTACAGTAGGATTAATTCCCAATCCATCCTGCCCATAACCCAGCAGCACGACCTTACCAAAATAGGTCAGCCGGGTTCCCGCGGTAAATTTTCCCTTTCCGTATTCAGCATTCAAACTGAATTTTGTTTTGGGAGCAGAGGCCAATATGAATTTTTGTTCCCGGTCGCTGAGAAAGGTTTGCCGGAGAAAATCGGATCCCGAAAGTTTGGGGGGCACTTTTATTTCGTCGATTTGCATGGACTGGATATTGCCGGCAAACACAGCCTTGATCCTGTTTTCACCGAACTTTTTACTATAATCCAAAACAATATCGACGCCACTGTTTGTGGTGGTAACTGCATTGGCAAAAAACTGGGCCAGGCTTACATTCAGTGCAGCCATTTGAGCACGCAGAGAAGGGTCCAGGTCCGGGTCACTGCCATCAAACTGGCCGCTGATCACCACCCGGTCTTTTATTCTTACATAATATCCATCTACAGTAACATTCAATCCCTGGGTTGCCTGCCAGGTAAAACCAAGCCCTGCGTTAAAACTTTTTTCCTGGGT
>DASUMO010000407.1:0-2652 GCA_036277695.1 Chitinophagaceae bacterium | reverse complement strand
GGAGGCGTTCTCAAAGCAGTGAGTGTTTTGCCACATAGACACATAGAGCACAATAGATACACATAGATCATATTATTGAAGAACTATTGAGCAGCAATGTGACTATGTAGTGAACTACGCCAACCCCGAGGCCATCTGCTTAAAAGAAATTATCCAGTCTGGTTCGAAATAAGAATCTATGTGGGATGCTTATAAAAAAGGATTTCGTGCCTGGCTTCAACTGGAAAAATCTTTATCTGATAATTCCGTTGAGGCCTACCTGCGGGATATCGATAAACTTACTCAATACCTCCAGGAATCGGGATCGGCCAAGCGGCCGGCTGATATTGATTTAAAAGAACTGCAAAAATTTATCCGTTGGGTGGCCGAGTTGGGCATGACCCCCTCTTCCCAGGCAAGGGTTATTTCGGGGATCAAGTCCTTTTACCGCTATTGCCTTATTGAACAGATCACGAACAAGGACCCAACCGCATTGCTGGAATCCCCGAAACTCAAAAGAAGCTTACCCGATATATTGAGTTTTGATGAGATCGAAGAAATCCTGGCAGAAATAGACCTGAGTAAACCGGAAGGCGGCCGCAATAAAGCAATCCTTGAATTGATGTATAGTTGCGGCTTAAGGGTAAGCGAGGTCGTGAACCTGAAGATCTCCCAGCTCTACCTCGATGTGGGCTTTATCCGCGTAGTGGGAAAGGGTAATAAAGAACGGTTGGTGCCGATTGGCAAAAGCGCTATCAAGTACATAACACTTTACAAGAATACGATACGAAGCCACCAGGATGTGCAGCCCGGAAACAAGGATATCCTTTTTCTCAATAAAAGAGGAAGCAAATTATCGAGGGTGATGATATTCCTGATCATCAAAGACCTGGTGAAAAAGGCAGGGATCAAGAAAACCGTATCACCCCATACCTTCCGGCATTCCTTTGCCACCCACCTGGTAGAGGGAGGCGCCGACCTGCGGGCCGTACAGGAAATGCTGGGTCATGAAAGCATTACCACTACCGAAATCTATACACACCTGGATCGTGAATTCCTCAAAAAAACGCTGGAGAACTTTCACCCGGCGTTTAAATGATAACAGTCCGGCTATTTATTGAACAACTATTTTTTCTGTATATACTTTGCCTGTATTTCTATTAAGCATCCTTAACAAATAAGTACCGGCTGTTAACCGGGGAATCTCCATATCAACAACAGCTGCTTCGTTATCGATCCACATTTCAACCCTATTCACCAACTGGCCGCTCATCGTTAAAAACTCGAATTGGTATTTACCTTCTTCCTTATTTGCCAACTTAATACTTATTGTCGAGTTGCTCTTAACCGGGTTGGGATAGATCATGGGTTTTACAGAAGATTGGATCCAATCTCTGAATGAATTGGACCATGATTTTCTTATTACCCAAACCAATCCGCTGGTGCCCCTCCTCCTGGTTAAATAACCTGCCGTCACTACTACTTCCTTTAAAACCGGGTTTGTATCCAGTTGGACAACCAGGTCTTTTCCTTTTTCCAGGTTTCGATCCACTGCTATCTCCTTTGTCAAAAAACCAACGGATGAAATTAACAACACTAGTTTGTTTTTGTTTTTAGCGGGCTTGATATTGAACTTCCCTTTCTCGTCTGCAATTACACCATGACTAGTATTTTTAATACTGATGCTGGCAAGAGGAACGGGTTTTCCTTCCCCATTTATAACAACTCCCTTAATTGTACTTTCTATCTCATTTACTACAAATATTTCTCCCAACCTGCCCTCCAATAAATTTGTTGGTGATGCGGGAGAAGCGTTCATTAATTTATTTTGAAGCAAGGAATCCGTTTGGGATAACTGTTTTAATATACCAGTATCCTTCGCTCCTTCCCTTTCCAATATTATTATTGAAGGTGTGCCCTGTTGATGGGGAGTCATTGCTCCCGGTCTTAACCCGCCAGGTTGTGCTTTTTTCTTTTCCGGCAGCACCAGGACCGTTTCCCCTTTTACATTTATTCTACCCTGTGCCATTAGTTTACCAGATGCCAGGAATGCCGGTAAAGCAAACTGGAAAAAATACCTGACCCATGGAATTCGTTTTTTCGGGATTTCCAGGTCACGGTTCAGTTGCTTATCCATAAATCGTCCGCATAAAGAACCGGTAGAAGTTTTCTTAAAGAATTGAGCAATCTCCCGGTCGGTCATCCGGCTGAAATCAATCACCTGCTTGCTACAAGCTTTACAAAAACGTCCCTGCTCTGAGGGTAGCATGTTTTCCCAGTTTTCATGACAGGGTTCAGGGATCCAGAGTTGAAATTTTTTTGCCATAACCGGGTTCTATTAATTATGGAATCAATAATTCTTCCTTTTGATAAACGGCCAACTTTTGTATATAATTATAACAGGTTCCGGAAATTAAAAGAGGGACCGGTAGAAACCGGTCCCCGCATCACTAACCGGCTGTTAAATGATTGCCATATGAAACATTCTTAAAATCCTTTGTTCTGCACATTCTTCATCGAGAATTGCATATCGTTGTGAATGGAAAGCACCAGCAAACAGGTAGCAGTGCAAAACACCGGGCTGGTAATACAATGGTGTCCCTGCCAGGAACCATCGTTGGTCTGGATATTAACCAACTTGCCGGACATCATATCATACCATTTTTTCCATTC
>DASUMO010000406.1:0-6102 GCA_036277695.1 Chitinophagaceae bacterium | reverse complement strand
TAAAAGAGTACCGGAAGGACATTACCTGCAATGGGTTAATGCCTGTTTGGCCGGATATGGCAATGCAAAAACCAGTTCACCCTTTGAATATGCAGGACCATTTACAGAAAGCATCCTCATGGGTAACCTGGCTATCCGGAGTTGGATGATGAAAAATCCAAAACTCAAGGGTTGGGAGGATAAATACCTGGGCCGGAAAAAATTGCTTTGGAATGCCCGGGAAATGAAGATTACCAATTTTGATGAAGCCAACCAGTTTGTAAAAAGAGAATACAGGAGTGGCTATAACCTGGAATTATGAAGAAAATGAAGAAAGCTGCGAGCTATGAGCTGTGAGCGTTCATTCCTTCAAATAACTCCTGATCATCCAGGCCATCTTCTCGTGTGCCTGCATGATGCCGGTGATAAAATCGGTTGTTCCTGCATCTTTATAAGTATCGTCTACCTTGGGAATAACTTTCCGAATTTCAATAATGATCGTTTCGTGATCGGCCAGCAGGTTTTTTAACTGTTCGGATTGAACGGTTGTATAATCCTGCTCAGGCAGCCGGCTCAATTGCAGGAAATCTTTCAATCTTCCTTCGGGGAAATGCCCCAGCATGCGAATACGCTCGGCGATCTCATCAATCATTTCGGCCAGCTGGTCGTATTGACTTTCGTAAAACTTATGCATTTCCATAAAATTATCCCCTTCATAATTCCAGTGATAATTCCTGGTCTTGGTATAGAGGATATGCTCATCGGCCAACAATAAATTCAGGATTTTGCTGACGGCCTGGCTGTTCTTATCGGTTAAACCAATACGTGCTTTCATAAATCTTGTTTTACTAAATGTAAGGAGAAACAGGTTAAAAATAGGTGAGATCAGTCCAGCACGGCTGCCAGTTCCAGCAATTCAGCCTGTTTGAACCGTTGTTTATCGTCGTCAAAACATTTGCTGAATTCTTCCAGCAAAAGACGGATCACCTGTTTATTTTTCCGGGGTTTAAAATAAGTTCCCACCGGTGGTACAGATATGCGTTTGAAATAATTTTCCACGTCCTTATGTGTAAATACCTGCCCCGAAGTAGGATCAATGAAAAATTCAATTTTGTGAATGGGATTGGGCAGGTTCTCATCGGAATAACCGGGTTTGAAATAAGCTACAATAAATTGCCTGGGTATACTGATGGCGCGTACCGGGATGTCCAGTAATTCACAAAGCATGAGATAAAGGATGCCGTTACTGATCTGGTTACCCCTTTTCGCTTCCAGGGTTTTGTGTAGCAGGAATTCATTCGGCTCCTTATAGTTTGTTTCCCCCCCTTTTAATCCATAATAACTGTAAAGAATGCTGGTAACAATATTGACTTGCTCGAGGGGCGTCAGGTAATTATTCAGCTCCAGCCAGATATTCCGCCGCACTTTTTCTATTTCCTGCATTACAGGTGTAGTGGAAAGATCAGGATAAAGAAACTTGCAGGTAAGCATGGCTCCCAGCATCAGGTCGTGATGACCCGAAATATTCCATTGGCGGAAATCCTCGGAAAGATCACGGAAATGCAGGCGGTGGATCAATAACTCGATGCGTTCCTGGGTGGGCTCATGCGGGGTTGTTTCCCATAAATGTTCAAGATTGGGTATAATGGGCTTGCCATAGTCGACGATCTTTTTTGAAACCGCATCAAACACTTCTTCATCGGGATCATCGATGAGGTGGAGCAGTGCCGATATTTCATTGTTCGTTTCCATGGTGAAGAATCCAGCACAATATCTCTATTGACCATGAAAGAGAATAGTTAAACTTTTCCACAGGTGGGGAAACAAGAGCAAAATTCGCAATCCGGCGAATATAATCAAGAGCGATATTTACAACTTTTGGGCTACCACCATCCAATCCCAGGGACGTGGTTCTTTCAGCCAGCGGGGAGGTTTAATGAATTCAGTCGTCCAGTCATACTCGATTTTCTTTAGATCCACCAGGGCAAATTTTTCTTTCACTAATAATAATTCCAGTTCTTCTTTCAGGTAATGTTTATGCGGAACACCGTCAATATCTGCATTCCCCTGCTGAATATTTTTCCATTTGGACAGTGCCTGCTTACCCGAAATTTTTTTGTTCAGCAGGTCTGCGTCGATCTTCCACTGGTGGGCAATAATCTGGGTTAATAAATACGACTCCAACGAAGGAATAGTCAAAATAATATGCCCTTTTTTGCGGATACAGGAAGAAAGCGCTTTAAAGAAAACCGCCCTGTCTTTTTGAGAAGGTGTGAGAATGGCGTTGATACAAATACCTGCTTCGGATAGGGGCAGGCGGGTAGAAGTATCAGACATATCAGCTCTCAGGTAAGCAATGTTATTGAACTGGGGATTTAATGAGCGTGCTATAGCGAGGTTTTTGGCAGAGATGTCAACGGCAATCACTTTTTTAAACAGAGGTGCCAGCACCGGCAGCCATTTCCCGATTGCACAACCAATATCCAAAACCGATTTCCGTGGAGAAGCGATCTTGACGATGGCTTCCCGGATCAGGCCTTTCTTATCATTCTGCAGAACATCGAATATTTCTTCATTGTAGGATGGCGCGATTTTCTCCCAGTAATTTCTTTTCATGCCAGCAAATGTACCGGATTTGATGAGGTTAGCGCCCGGATAGTTGTTTGTAATAATTGGCTCGTTGCTGGTCACCGGACATCATATAGGCCAGGTAGAGATTGTAATTGTCACTCGGTAGTCTCACCCCCGGATCAATTCTCTCCCAGGTTTCAGCAGCTTCCCTGTAACGGCCGGTTGTATATAGAATATATCCGAGACTCATAAAGGCAAAGCGGTTCGTGGAATGTATGGCCAGGGCTGACCGCAGGTTTTTTTCGGCCTCTGTTAAATTACCCAAGAGGATTTGTGCATTGGCTTCATGAATATGTCCTATCGCATCGTTTGGATAAATGGCCCGGGCCTTTTGTAACTCCACGAGTCCCCTGCGTGCGAGCGAAAAGATTGTAGCTGTATCGCTGTTTTTTTGCACCGAAGTATCCTGCCGCATGAACATGGCTGTCCGCACCATTTCACCTCCATAGTTCTTTAGCATACGTGCATTTTGCGGGTTGATTTTTAGGTTATACTCAAAGAGGGTCATATCGTTTTTCCAAACCGGTGCATACGAAACAGTTTTTGCTATGAATAGCCCGCTTATAATAATTAATACCGTTACTGTGATTGCTTTCCTGGCATTCAATGTAGACAGGAATTGCTGACTCGCCTCTAAACCTGCCAGTTTATAAAGTGCAAAGGCTGCAGCCAGGCAGATGGCCAGCGATGGCGTATACAAAAACCGGTCGGCATAGGCATTGGAACTGGTAATAAAGATGCTGGAAAATATGGAGATGGTGATAAAGAACCAAAGTATACAAAATGAGAAAATATTTTTCCCGCGGAATCCTTTTATCGCCACCCAACTTAAAAAAATATAGATGAGCAGGGAAATAATCACCAAGGGGTTACCCAACCCTGTTAAAGGAATCGAATTATAGGAATAATCACAAGAAAGTGAATAGGGAAACACAAGCGTAAGCAGGTATTTGCCCATACAATATATAATCGTACCCACTCTTTCGTTCATATCCGCGGCGGCAAGAATAGGATTGTCCAGGTAGGTCATCAGCGAAATATCAGCGCTGGTTTTACTGAGTACGGAAGCCCTGGCCAATAAAAACAATATGAATAATGCTGCATAAGGCAGACTTCGCCGAATGATAGCGGGCCAGGGCAGATCCCGGAAAAAATAAAGCAGTAAAGGGATAAGGGCCACGGTTGTAACGAGGTTTTCTTTGGAGGCAAGAGCCAGGTAGAAAAAAATCCAGGAAACTATTTTTTTCCACCAGCGGGGTTGATCCAGGTCATCCAGCAGGAAAAGCAGGGCCACGCAAAAATTAAAAAATCCCATCAGTTCATCCCTGCTTTTAATATTGGCCACCACATCCACATGCACAGGGTGTAAGATGAATAACAATGCCGTCATAAAAGCCAGCGACCAATGAAAATTTCTTAATAAGCGGAGCAGGGCAAGCAAGAGTACTACGCCAGTGAGCGCATAGAAAATAATACTCACCAGGTGATGCATGGATGGATTGAGCCCGAAAAATTCAACCTCCAGTGCATACATCACCAGCGAAACAGGGCGATAAGCGCGGGCATTGGAACCAGGGTCATAGCCTTCGAAATACTGGGTGCCCAGTATGTCCGGGATACCGGCCGTGCCCTGCTGAACAAAGCGATTTTCTTTAATAACTGCCAGGTCATCATAGGCAAAATCGTGATTGTAAGTAGTGGCATAGAGCAACACGGCCAACAGGGCTATAAAAACAGAAAGCGAAAGTACCAGTTTTGCAGGCAGATTCGTTCTTACGGGTTTGGCTGTTTTTCTTGGCTGTTTTGTATCAGCAATAACTTCCTGTTTCAGCTTGTTCCGGTTCTTTTTGTTCTTGCCCATAGATTAGTTTAAGACAATAGAATCGATGGCTGCTATTTTTTCTTTTTTGCCGCTTTCTTCGGTGCCGCTTTTTGGGCGGTTGTTTTTTTCGGCCGGGAGGTCTTTTTTACTTTCTTCATAAAAGCGCCCGGAATTTCAATTTCGATCATTTTCTTAACGTCATCCAGGCTCAAAACGGCTGCTTCCTCAGTACTGTATTTTGTGTCATCCGCTTTTTTGGGAAGCTTGATCATTTTTTTACCGAAACGGATAAAGGGTCCCCAACGGCCATTTTCCAGGGATATCTTTTCATCGGGCCAGCGTTGAATAAAACGGTTGGCCTCTTTTTTTACTTTGGCATCGATCAGTTCATCCATATCGGCTTTACTCAGGTGATCGAAATTATATCGTTTTGGCACATTGATAAACATTCCATCCCACTTGATATAGGGACCAAAACGTCCTTTACCTTTGGTTACGGGTTTATCATTGTAAACACCGATCGGCGCATCAGCTAGTTTTTTCTGTTCAATAAATTCAATGGCCTTGTCAAGGTCAACCGTCGAAAGATCGGTACCTCTCGGAATGGAAATAAACTCCTCGCCCCATTTTACATAGGGACCAAAGCGCCCTACATTCACGGATATATCCTTGCCTTCATATTGGCCAAATGTACCCTGCAGCTTGAATAATTCCATGGCTTCTTCAAAACTGATGGTCTCGATACTCTGCCCGGTAGGAACTTTAGCAAACCGTGGTTTTTCTTCATCCTCGGCACTCCCAATCTGGACCATGGGACCATAACGGCCCATGCGGGCCACTACGGGCTTACCGGATTCAGGATCCACACCGAGTTCACGTTCACCCTTGATCCGGTCAGCGGTCTCAATAGTTTTTTCCACGTCTTTTTTAAAAGGGCTGTAAAAATCATCGATCATTTTATGCCACTTCATCTTTCCCTCGGCCACTTCATCAAACTCTTCTTCAATCCTCGCCGTGAAACTATAATCCATGATATCATCAAAATACATTTTCAGGAAATCCGTCACTACCAGGCCCAGGTCGGAGGGAAATAATTTTGATTTTTCCGCCCCGGTCGTTTCCTGCTCCATTTCCTTTTGTACAACGTCTTTTTTCAGAACAAAAACCCGGTAATCCCGTAACAACCCTTGTTTATCTCTTTTTTCAACATAACCTCTCTTTAAAATGGTGGAGATGGTAGGCGCATAAGTAGAAGGACGGCCGATACCCAACTCTTCCAGTTTCTTGACCAGGGAAGCTTCGGTATAGCGGGGCAGGGGACGGCTAAACCTTTCTGTCGCCCTCATTTCTGTTAACGGCAAGGCCTGGCCCACAGTTAAGGGTGGTAACATTCCTTCCTGGGTCTCGTCTTCATTGATATCATCATCATCCTTGTCTTCGCGGTATACTTTCAGGAACCCGTCAAATTTCAACACTTCACCGGCCGCGGTCAGTTCTTCCTTATTGGTCGAGATTTCGATTTTAGCAATGGTCTTTTCCAGTTCAGCATCCGCCATCTGGCATGCCATCGTTCTTTTCCAGATCAGTTCATACAGTTTTTTCCAGTCGGATTCTTCCACGGTGGGATTATGCATATAAGTTGGCCGGATGGCTTCGTGGGCTTCCTGGGC
>DASUMO010000405.1:0-7132 GCA_036277695.1 Chitinophagaceae bacterium | reverse complement strand
ACAAAGCCGGACAATGCCGGAAGGATCTGGAGTATGTTTTATAACAAAATTTCTGTGTTTATACCGGGGCCCGACCGTTTTTACACGTTTAAATTGCCCTTTGGAGAAGCCAATCGCAACTATTATAATTATTTATCGAAGCGTTCGAACGGAAATATGTTCGGTACCATAGGCAATGAATTGGTAGAGTTCTTTCCGGACAGGATAGAGGCCGTACCGGCTAAAATAAAACCGCAGATAAGCCAGTTGATTGTAAACGGGAAGAGTATACAATTAATAAAGGACGGACGGGTTCTATTGCATCCGAACGAGAATACAATCCGGTTTCGTTTCGGTGTACTGACTGACAGGAATGTTTTTCCCTATGATATAGAATACATGCTCGAAGGAGCCGAGGAGGGGTGGACGACAGCGGCCGGGAATAATGAGGCATTGTATAATAACCTGCACCCGGGAAGTTACAGGTTCAAGGTAAGGGCGAAAGGCCAGAATACTGCCTGGCAAACGGAAGAAGCGGTTTTACAGATAACCATTAAAACTCCCTTTTACAAGGCAACCTGGTTCCTGCTGACCATTGGCTTGCTGGTACTGGCATCCATCGTTTTCCTTTATCGTTACCGGCTTGCCCAGAAAGAAAAACTTCTATTGCTGGAAAGCAAAGCTCAAAAACTGGAAAAGGAAAAGGTCATGGTGATGTATGAAAACCTCAAGCAGCAACTGAATCCTCACTTTTTATTTAATTCCCTGACTTCCTTATCCGGGTTAATAGAGATGGACCAGAAAATGGCTGGAAATTTCCTGGAGCAGATGTCCGATATATACCGGTATATTTTAAAGAACGGGGATAATGAAACTGTAACGGTGAAGGATGAGATAGAATTTGTAAAAGTTTATATCAACCTGCAACAGACAAGATTCAGGCAAGGGTTAGTGGTTAACATCGAAGTGCCGGACAGCTATCTTCATTATAAAATTGCTCCCGTAACCTTGCAGAACCTGATCGAGAATGCGATTAAACATAATATCATTGACTCCGCTTTTCCGCTGGTGATCGATATATTCATTGAAGGTGATTACCTGGTTGTGCGCAATAACCTGCAACGGAAAAGGATGGTAGAGACTTCCAACAAGAAAGGATTGGCTCAATTCATTTCACTTTACAGGTACCTGAGCAGGATGCCCGTGCTGATAGAAGAGAGTGATCAGTATTTTCAAATAAAAGTCCCATTAATCTAAACGCTGAATTATGAAAGCCGTTATTGTAGAAGACGAGGAAATCATCGCTAAACTGCTGGCGGGTAAAATTGAAAAAGTGGCGCCGGATGTGGAAGTGATCAAAATTTTGCCAAGCTTAATGACAGCCCGTGAATGGTTTGGAGCCAATGCGGAGCCCGACCTGCTATTTATGGATATTCAACTGAGCGATGGCGTCAGTTTTGACCTTTTTAAGGACTTTAATTTGAAATGCCCGGTCATTTTCACCACGGCATATGATGAATATGCTATCCGTGCATTCCGGGTGAATGGCGTTGACTATTTATTGAAACCGGTTAAAGAGGCCGACCTGTTGACTGCCATTGAAAAATGCAGGAAGTTTTTGGGTCGGAATGAAATGCCCCCGGCCGATATTGAAGCCCTGATCAGGTCCCTGGCCAGCCCGGCGTCTGCATCAAAGTACAAGGAGAAGTTCATTATTCATGTCCGCAATCAATGGATGCCGGTGAACACCCTGAATATTGCCTGTTTTTCAAAGGAAGTGCTGAATTATATTTATTTGCATACCGGTGAAAAATATATGATTGATTATGTGACATTGGAAGAAATAGAGGAACTGCTGGATCCCCGACAGTTTTACAGGGCTAACCGACAGGCGATTATTAATATCGATGCAATTCAGTCAGTTAAGCCTGTTGATAATTCAAAGCTTATCGTTCGGTTAAGGGAACCCAACCATAAGATGGAAATTGACGTGAGCAGGTTGAAAAGCCCGGAGTTCAAAAAGTGGATGGATAGGTGAGAGAAGTGGTTGAACAGGCGTTGAACGATTGTTAAACAATGGTTGAACGATTGTTGAATGGTGGTTGAATTGCGCCTGAAACAACTGTCTTCACTGATCCCGAAGTATCAATTCTACCGGCACACCCCGGGATAATGTTTGGTATACTACACAGTATCGCTCTGTGAGCTGCATCAGGGATTTGATTTGTTCGGGTGTTGCGGGACTGAGCAGTGAAAAATAAAGCCGGATTGATAAAAAGCCAACCGGCACTTCTTTTGAAACCGCGAGGGTGCCCCTGAAGTCAAGATCACCTTCGGCCTGGATAGTTCCTTCCGTTATTTCAACACCGATGGCGGTGGCGACTGCTTTCATTGTTACCCCGGCGCAGGCTACCAGTGCTTCCAGGAGCAGGTCTCCCGAACAGGCCAACAAACCCGTTCCACCGGTGGCCGGGTGAAGCCCGGCTTCGATCCATTGCCGGCCAGTCTCAACCTTGCAAGATAAGGGCTCACCAATTTTTCCACTGGCTTTTAAAGTAATGAGGGCAGTCTCCGGGCTTTGCCGGTATTGTTCTTTAAGAGGAGTTTGAATCTTTTTTAATTCCATCGCATCCATAGTCGTCAGATTTTACTTGTAATGTAAGCATTGAAAAAACAACGGCAATAAAACAAATATGGTGAGATGATGTAAATCTTAAAATCAGTTGCCCGGCGACCATGCTGAGTTGGATCAGCAGGTCCCGGGCAACCATTTTCAATTTAAGCAGACCCTGCTACTGATCAATGCAAATGGATAAGGGGGTTGGTTGGGTTAAACACGCCCTCCGGGTTATAAGCCCAAACCCAGGCATGGAGCAACCAAAGTCCAAAACCCGTATGCCGGTTCCAGACATCTGCCGAACCGCTGAATCCCTGCGGAGCAGTATTCGGCGTGAGATCGATAGGCACCGCATATTCGACAGCCACTAATCGCATCCTGCCATCTTCCTCTTTGTTGTAGACCAGGATCTCCGGTTTCTTATAATCAAAGTTCAGGTCAAGATCAGCCATTTTCAGGAAATGATATCCCATCTCCGGCTGGACGACGTTGATATCAACATACCCATCCCGGATAGCATTTTCAAAATGCTGGTACTTGGAGGATGCGGCACGGGCCTGTTGCAATTCCCAGGCAGTCTGCCAGGAAAGACCAGTATAACTACTTATCACGTTTTCTTCAGCCCTTGCGGCCAACTGGCTGCTGACAGCTGGCTCATCCTTTGAATTGATCAGCCCTTCTTTCTGACAACTGGTAAACAAAATAGCGGATACAAGAAGCAGGCTTCCGGTAAAAAGAAACTTACTAAAGCCGGCATGCATGGTTTTGGTGACGGGAATAGCCATCCCGTTGCAGCGCGTTGCGCCGCCAGGTAAATGTTTCATGTTGATTGGTTTGAGGTTAAATTAAAGAGAGAAAAGACTTGAGAAACCGGGCGGTTTTCAATTAGCCATTTCCAGCTCTTCTGTAGCCGTAGCCGGGCTGATTAGTGAAGCAATCTCTGTAATACGGTCGGCTGGAAAACCGCCTTTCCGGGCATGTTCCCGGATCAGGTCTTCGTTCTCCGCCTGGTAAATGCAATAGATCTTGTCGCCTGCCACATAACTCTGTATCCATTTGATGGCAGGTCCCATTTCCTGCAGCACATTGCAGGAAGTGATGGAAATATTTTTTAATTGCTGGGGATTGAGCTTACCGGCTTCGGGTATGTTGCGCTCAATGATGTAAGATTTCATGTTGGTTGGTTTTAGTGTGTTACTGATGGTTGTAAAATTAATACTGTATACAGCGGTATGGCTATAACAAATCGTTCAATCAATGAAAAACCCACTGTAACAAATCATTCAATAAATAGTAAAATTAGATCAGGTAGCTATTCTAGGGAAGAAGTTCCAGGTATGACACGGGCAGCAACCCATATTTGGTCTTAAAACACTTGGTAAAATAGGAGGGGCTGGTGAAACCGGAATCAAAGGTTACCTGTGAAATGGTATAACACTTTTTTTTCATCAGCTCTTTGGCTTTTTCGAGCCGGAACTGTTTTAGGAGGATATTAGGCGATAAACCTGTAAGCGTAATCGTTTTCCGGTAAAGCTGGGATTTGCTCATGGCCATTTCATGGCAATAATCATCGATGTCGAATTCAGGATTCTGCCAGTTCTCTTCGAGCTTTGTGAATAATAATTTCAGCAGGTTTTCATCCTGCGGCTGGAGAACAAGAAAATGATTCCGGGTACTTTGAAAATAATCTTTGGCTACAAGATCTTTTACCGAACTGGCAAGAGCCAATTGGTTGGATTTGGCAATAACGGTTAAGCAGCTGGCTAATTGCAGGGTGTCGCCGAAAAGGCGGTTACTGTTCTCAACGGGTTCCCCTGCGCTAATTCCCATTCGGAAATCCATCGCTTCTGCTTCGTCTGCCGGCATCTCCTCCCGGATGGCCAGGGCGCAGGACACAGCCCTGGTAGCGGAGGTAAACGAAATGATAAAACCTGTTCCTTCATGTTCCACTTCCCGGCCGTCAAATGCAGCGAGCTGTTTCCTGACCACCCGGTTATGGGTGTTTTGAAGCTGGCCGGCTTTTTCAGATCCCAGGCTATGTTGTAACAAAACGGGATCGGTGAAGCGGGTAACCAGTAAAACGCGGAAGCCGGAATCACTGAAAATTTTCAGGTCACCGGCTACTTCTGCATCGGGTGGATCATAAATCCGGCCCAGGAAGGATTCTACTACCGTGCTGCTGACCTCTATGACTTTGTTGGGTATCAATCCGTGGGCATTATTATGCATTTCTTCCACCGCCTCCCGGTTTGGAGCTTCGATCAGGCAAAATATGTTTTCCCGCTGTTCGTCGATCCAGTAGGTCATGCATTTGCATTCGTATTCTTCCTGGTGCAGCAGGTCCTTGCGGTGAGCTTCGGCTACATCCCTGGCTTTTACACCCGGAACTATATGTATATCCATGTAGAGCGGCATGGTTCGAAATCACTTAGTCGTGAAGATAATTATTTTTTCTGTTGTAACCCCTGGAGATGAGCATGCCCGCGGAAAGACTGTAGTTGAATGGTGGTTTAAGCTAGTTGGACTATAGTTGAACAAAGCTGCGGGTAAGGGCATCTAATAAAGAGTTACAGTTTTGCCGATCGCGGTGACTCATTGAAGTAGCATTTAAGACCAGTATAGACAAGATGGGCTGCCCCTGTGAACAATATAGAAATCCAATATTCGTATTTACGAAAAATCACGTTGCCTTGAGTAATATCATGAACCAATGTGATAACCCTCATTTGTAACTTCTGGATAAGGGATTAACTTATTTGGTTAGTTATTGATTGTTCAAATCAACATATCTCTATGAACCTTTCTACAAGAAAAAGCGGTTCTATAGTTGTATATGCAGCCGCCGCAATGCTATTGCTTATTTCCTTTCATTCCTATTCGCAACAGGCGTGGACCCGTGTGCCATCTCCGGACACCAGTCAAACCCGAAACATATTAAACGGTATTGCAGGAACATCTTCCTCCGATGTGTGGGCGGTCGGAAATTTTGAAGCAGGCCCTTCCGGAAACCTGAGAAACCTGGTCCTGCATTGGGATGGCGGTGGCTGGTCAATTTACAACAATACAGATCTGAGCAGTACTTATAATAGTTTGTGGGATGTTTCTGCCGTCACGGAGAACGATGTCTGGGCTGTGGGAACTTATAATGACCCCGGTACTTCCCGGTCGCAACTGCTTCACTGGAATGGCAGCTCCTGGTCACACACTGCGTTGCCCGCCATTCAGGGAGGATCTTTTTTGTTTGGGATAGATGCTATAAGCGCTAATGATATTTGGGCGGTGGGTGGCCAGGCAGGCTCGCCCACCCGCCCGGCCTATACTATCCATTATAATGGTTCGGCCTGGACAGAATTTCCAGCAGCCAGTCCGGGCATTTTCCGCAATTATTTTTATGCGGTGGACGGAATAGCTGCCAATGATGTTTGGGCAGTTGGTTATTATAGCAATGTTATCGGTGATTTTCATGCAATGGCTCAACACTGGAATGGCAGCAGCTGGACAAATACTCCCCTGCCATCTGCTATAACCGCCCCGCTGGGCGAGTTACTAAACGTAACGATGATCGCTTCCGATAATGTTTGGGCACTCGGATCAACCGTTACCGGGAATTTATTAATGATCCATTGGGATGGAAACAGTTGGTCAGAAGTTCCAGGCACCGGGAGTGCAGGCGGCGCCATTGTTGCAAATGGCACAAATTTATATTCGGTGGGTGAGAAGATCGCTGAATGGAATGGCAGTAACTGGACGGTAATTGATTCATTGAAGCAATTACCATTTCCATCCCTTGTATCCGCGGTCAGTTTTTCAAATGGAGATATTTGGGCAGCCGGCCGTGTTGTAGATTCTGCTTTCCATACATTGGTTTACCGGACTGCCAATTCAATTCCCCAGTTTGTTTATGGAAATTCACAAACTCTGACTACGATTGTTAACTCACCGCCACAGTCTCTCGATGAAATGTTAAAAGTCCAGGATGGCGATTTGAGCCAGTTTGTTATTTACGATTTAATTACGGAACCTTCGCATGGCTTCATAAGCGGGTTGGCTGATACAGTGATAACCAGTAATGGCTTTGCAAGGCCTTCAGGTGTGAACTATACACCTGCTCCCGGCTATTTGGGCGGCGACCAGTTTGTGGTAAAAGTTTCCGTGGGTCCATTGAACACGCAGGTAACCATGTTTGTAAATGTTAGCGCAGGACCCTTACCGGTATTGATCAGTGATTATACGGTTGCCAAAACAGGTTCCACCGCAACGATGCAGTGGAATACTGTTACCGAGATCAACACAGCTGAATTTGTTATGGAAAGAAGCGGGGACGGAACTCGTTTCAACACACTCAACCGTGTGGCAGCAAAAGGCTACGGGTCTTCTTATACGCTCAAAGATCCATTGCCATTGCCTGGCTGGAATTATTACCGGTTGCGTGAGCTCGACAGGGACGGAAAAATAGTATTCTTCCCGGTTAAAAGCCTCAAATTTGAAAGCACAGAATTGAAACCATTTCTGGTTTATCCCAACCCGGTTGTGGAC
>DASUMO010000404.1:0-4647 GCA_036277695.1 Chitinophagaceae bacterium | reverse complement strand
TCACTTGATTCTTTCCTTCATTTTGAGGACCAGGTATTCCTTACCGAGGCAAATTCTATCCGGTCTATTATTGAAGATAACGCGGGAAACCTCTGGTTTGGCACAATTTCAGGTATTATCAGGGTCAACCGGGAGCGTAATGAAACTACCTTATTCGGAAAAAATTATGGAATTAGCGAGCGGGAGATGTTTTTTGGCTCTGCCTACATAGCAAGAAACGGGAAACTTTATTTTCTAAACGTTGGCGGTTACTATGCTTTTTTTCCCGAACAGCTTATCCAGGGAATGCGGCCCCCGGAAATTATCATAGCCGGATTCCGTATCGCCAACAAACTCGAAATCCCCCGCCCGGGAGGACCCTTAACTGAACCAGTTTCTGCTGTCAGTGCGATTCGGCTGAAGCATCATCAAAACGTGTTTTCATTCGAATTTGCAGGGATTGATTATAGCAACCCGGAAGATAACCGTCACTTATTCATGCTGGAAAATTATGATGCCGGCTGGAACCTGGCTGGCGCCGAGCGGAAAGCTATTTATTTTAATGTCCCACCCGGCAAATATGTATTTCGCGTTAAAGTCGTGAACAGCTATGGTATTTGGGCAGAGAAAAGTATAGCTGTTATTATTACCCCGCCCTGGTGGAATACCTGGTGGTTCAGGATTGCGGCTGTTCTTATTATAGCAGGCACTTTTTATGCTATAATCCGCTGGCGCGTCCGGCAGAAATTTCACCGGCAGTTAGAACGTTCAGAAAAAGATAAACAACTGGCTGAACTCAGGCAAAAAACCGGCGAACTGGAAATGCAGGCGCTGCGGGCGCAGATGAACCCGCATTTTGTTTTCAATTCCCTGAATGCCATCAACCGCTTTATTCTTCAAAATAATAAAACGCAGGCTTCGGAATATCTTACAAAATTTTCCAGGTTGGTGCGCATGATATTACAGAATTCCCAGTCAACCCTGATTACCCTGGAAAGTGAGTTGGATTCACTCCGGCTATACCTTGAACTGGAAGCCCTGCGTTTCGATAATCGTTTTGAATATAAAATTTCGGTTTCAAAGGATCTTGATATTGATCTCCTGAAAGTACCTCCGCTGATTATTCAGCCCTATGCAGAAAATGCAATCTGGCACGGGCTGATGCATAAAGAGGAAAAAGGCCATTTAGAAATTGACATTACACAAGAAGGAGAAAACCTGCTGTTCAGGATCAAGGATGATGGGATTGGCCGACAGCAATCTGCTGCCTTGACCAGCAAATCGGCTACCCGGCATAAATCCATGGGATTAAAGATCACCGCCGACAGGATCGCGATGTTACAACGATCAGTAAGCCAGCAATCACCCGTCGTTATCAATGACCTTGTAAATGCCGATGGCAGTCCTGCCGGCACAGAGGTGCTCATTAAAATACCAGTTACGTATGATTAAAGCGATTTTGGTGGATGATGAGATACATGGGCTTGAAACCCTGGCCATACTCCTGGCGGATTATTGCCCTGAAATTGAAGTGGTGGACAAATGTTCCTCGGCCAAAAAAGCATTGGAAGCAATTGAAAAAACAAAACCGGACCTGGTATTCCTGGATATTGAAATGCCGGTTATGAACGGGTTTGAGTTGCTGGAACAATTCGAGCAAATTCCATTCGCGGTTATATTCACCACCAGTTATGATCAATATGCCATTAAAGCCATCCGCTTCAGTGCGCTGGATTATTTGCTCAAGCCAGTTGATCCAAAAGAATTAATTACAGCCGTGCGCAAAGCTGCCAGGAAAAAACTGCCGCCCAGCAATGAACAACTCCGCATGCTCATGGATCAACTGCAGCATAAGGAAAGCCGTTTTTCCAAAATCGCAGTTCCTACCACCGAAGGATTTGAACTGATACCTGCCGACCAGGTAGTGCGCTGCGAGGCAGATGACAACTATACCCATCTCTTTTTGAAAAATAAGAACAAGATCATCGCTTCCCGGACGCTGAAAGAAATGGAAGAACAGTTAAAAGATTTTCCTTCCTTTATACGTGTACATCACTCCTATATTGTAAACCTCAATGAGGTTGTAAAATATGTCCGCGGCGAAGGTGGCTACCTGGTGATGACGGATGGCAGCACGGTGAATGTATCCCGCAGCCGTAAGGAAGCCCTGTTAAAATTCTTTTAACAAAGCTCCCATTCATCCACCTCATTTCCTGTTCATCCCACTACCCGCCCTTCTCCTTCAACTACCTCCCGGTTTCGTCAACTACTCACCCGCTATGGGAGAGCGGGCATGCCCGGGCTATTTTTACTTCAGAAAGCAATTCAACAATCATTTAAAACTTAAACAATGAAAAAGATATTCAACCAACGTTTCGCAACCGGGCTTGTTGCCATTACGGTTAGCCTTCTGTCGCAAGCACAGGATCTTGCTATTCAAACTAAATTCAAAGTTCAACCGGCCAGTTCCGCCAGTTATGAGAGCAACAAAGCTCCTTTATCGCTATCCCAGGTGAATGCCCGCGTACTGCGCCATTTCAATCGTCATTACAGCGAGGTTTCTGCGCCCCGCTGGTTCAAGACTGAAAAAGGTTTCGCTGTCCGGTTTGAAAAAGGCCCCATCAATTCTACTGTATTTTATACCTCACAGGGCTATGTCAATAGCCAGATTAATTACTATACAGAAGATCAGCTACCTGCTGCTGTCCGCCACCTGGTGAAATCCAATTTTTATGATTACGCGATTACGCATGTGACCGAAGTGATCAAGGATGATGTGGTTTCCCGGCTGGTGAAGATTGCAAAGGGCAATTTGTTAAAAACGATCAAGGTGATTGATGGAGAATGGGAAATTATGGAAGAATTTGAAAAGAACTAGGACAATAACTGTTCAAGGGACATGAAAAGAATGGGAAATCGTTGAAGAACCGGTGAAACGAGAACCAGTTCTGACACCTGTGATTCTAAACTCTCTTTTACTTAGCTTTACTTTGCGTTCCGATAAAACCCGCTGATGCCGGTTTTGCGGGGCGCAAAGTTTTTTTAGGGATACCAGTTCGCGACCTGTGCTAACCTCTATAGAACGCTCCACTCTACTTGTGAAGGCTTGTCCAGAAATCACGTTCAAACATGGTTGCAGCAAATACTTTTATCACCCATAAAAAACCACACTATGCAACGAATCAACATTTTTCAATGTTTGCTGGCAGTCGTTACGGGTCTTTCTATCTTAGCTTGTAACGAAGCGGCCAAAACTTCCGAAAACAACACCCTGGATACTGCAGCAGTGGCTGCTAACGACCAGACTTCAACTATGCCTGTCTACGATCCCGTGATGGATCCCCTGGTCAAGGGAGCAGAATTTTCCAGGCTACTTCATGATACCCTGGGAATAAAACTCTATGAAGCTTTTTTGAAGCCCGGTGACTCTTCGGTACTTCATACGCATCCGGACCATATTGTGTATGTACTGGAAGGGGGGAAACTGGCGGTTTATTTCCAGGGTGCCGAAAGAGTGGAAATGGATTTAAAGAAAGGGATGGGATTTGTAAGTGGGCCCTTATCCGACGCGGCCAAAAACATTGGCACTACTACGATTAGAATGCTGATCGCTGACATTTACCGGCCAAGGGGCCAATGAAAGGTCCCGTCCGGTTGATAATTTGTATATTTGCGGTTCTCAATTTTTTGAACCGATGAGCAAGAAAGGAAAAGTGTTGGTGGCCATGAGCGGCGGTATTGACAGTACCGTTACTGCCCTCATGCTCAATGATGAAGGCTATGAAGTGGTGGGCATTACCATGAAAACATGGGATTATTCCGCCAGCGGCGGCAGCAAGAAAGAAACCGGCTGCTGTAATGTAGATTCATTCAATGATGCCCGCCAGGCAGCGGTAGAGCACGGCTTTGCCCATTATATCCTGGATATCCGCGATGAATTCGGGGATTTTGTGATCGAAAACTTCGTGGACGAATACCTGGCTGGCCGAACCCCCAATCCCTGTGTACTTTGCAATACCCATATTAAATGGAGGGCCCTTTTGAAAAGAGCGGATGCCCTGGGTTGCGATTATATTGCCACCGGGCATTATGCCAAAATCCGGCAACATGATAATGGCCGTTTTGTAGTAAGCAGGGCGGTGGATGATACCAAGGACCAGAGTTATGTGTTGTGGGGTCTTCAACAGGATTTACTTAGCAGAACCCTGTTACCACTGGGACCTTTCCGGAAAACAGAAATCCGGCAAATGGCATTCGATTATGGCTATCCCGAACTCGCCAAAAAAAGCGAGAGCTATGAAATCTGTTTTGTGCCAGACAATGACTATCGCGGCTTTCTGAAAAGAAGAGTGGAAGGATTGGAAGAAAAAGTATCGGGTGGTCATTTTATCGATAAGCAGGGCAATATCCTCGGCCAGCATAAAGGCTATCCTTTTTATACCATCGGTCAACGAAAAGGTCTGGACATAGCGCTTGGCAAGCCCGTTTTTGTTACTAAAATTGACCCTGATGCAAATACGGTAATGCTGGGTGATGAAGCCGACCTGGAGCAAAATGAAATGATCGTAGGTAAACTGAATATGGTTAAATATGATACCCTTACAACCGGCATGGAAGCCCTGACCAAAATCCGGTATAAAGACAAGGGTAGTTTATCCAACCTTTATC
>DASUMO010000403.1:0-4835 GCA_036277695.1 Chitinophagaceae bacterium | reverse complement strand
AAAATCAGTTAAGCGATACAGTTCCATCCTACTACTATCGAGAACTTGACCTGAACAATGCCATTGCCACAGTTAGGTACAAAGTCGGCGGCACCACCTTTACGCGGGAATCTTTTATCAGTCATCCCGGCAAAGTGATGATTGTTCGTATTACTGCGGATAAAAAGGGAGCTATCAGCTTTATTACTTCACTTACAAGTAAATTAAAATACCAAACAGAGCTCGTTGGTCATGACCAGATTGTTTTGAAAGGGAAGGCGCCAAAATATGTTGCGAACAGGGACTATGAACCCCGGCAAATCATCTATGATGACTGGCATGGTGAGGGAATGAATTTTGAGGTGCGTATAAAACTGCTGACAGAAGGCGGGACCCTGTCACAGCAAAAGGGCCAGTTGGTTGTTTCAAACGCGAATAGGGTAACCATTTATCTTTCCGAAGCCACAAGTTTTAATGGGTTTAATCAGTCTCCGGGAAAGCAGGGAAAGGATCCTTCTATCGAGGCAAAAGCAAACCTGGGTAAAGCCCTGCAAAACAGCTATGCTCAATTGAAGACAGCACATATCCTGGATTATCAATCGTTGTTCAAAAGGGTGGAGTTAAACCTTGGAACTGATCCGCAAAAGACAAAACTTCCGGTTGACGAACGATTAAAACGCTATGCCACTTTGAATGACGATTTCCAATTACAGACTTTATATTACCAGTACGGACGATATTTGATGATCGCTTCTTCAAGACCCGGATCGCGACCCGCCAATCTCCAGGGTATCTGGAACGACCATGTGCAACCTCCCTGGGGCAGTAACTACACTACCAATATCAATACGGAAATGAATTATTGGCTGACCGAGAATACCAATCTTTCAGCATGTCACCAGCCACTGTTTGATTTTATGAAAGAGCTGGCCTTGAACGGCGCTGTTACAGCTAAAACAAATTATAATATTAATGAAGGATGGGTGACGCATCATAATTCTGATCTCTGGGCTAAAACTTCACCCCCGGGCGGACAGGGTTGGGATGACCCGAGAGCGATGCCCCGCTGGAGTTGTTGGCCGATGGCGGCAGGCTGGTTCTGTACACATCTCTGGGAGCATTACCTGTTTACGGGCGATAAGCAATTTTTGAGAAATGAAGCCTATCCATTAATGAAGGGAGCCGCAGCGTTTCTTTTGAATTGGCTGATCGTGGATCCTAAGTCTGGTTATCTTATCACCAACCCATCGACTTCACCAGAGAACACAATGAAGATCCGGGGAAAGGAGTACCAGCTATCCATGGCCAGCACCATGGATATGTCTATCATCCGCGAATTATTTACAGCAGTGATTAAATCGGCTGATCTTTTGAAAACCGATAATGCGTTTAAAAACAGTTTGATGAAAGCCCGGGAAAAATTATATCCTTATCATATTGGCCAGCACGGACAGTTGCAGGAATGGTTCAGCGACTGGGATGAACCTACGGATAAGCACCGCCATTTATCCCATTTATTCGGGCTTTATCCCGGGAGCCAGATCACGCTTGCCACTACACCTGAATTAGCTGCGGCGGCAAAGCAATCGTTGATTCATCGCGGCGATATCAGTACTGGATGGTCCATGGCCTGGAAGATCAACTGGTGGGCAAGATTGCAGGACGGTGATCACGCCTATAAAATATTAAGCGATGCATTCACTTATATAAACCCGGCGGAACCAAGAGAGACAATGGGAGGCGGTGGTACCTATCCCAATTTGTTCGATGCGCACCCGCCTTTCCAGATCGATGGAAACTTTGGCGCCACAGCGGGTATTACGGAAATGCTTTTGCAAAGTCATACTGGCGAAATTTTCCTATTGCCAGCCTTACCAACTGCATGGCAGGAAGGGTCAGTAAAAGGTATTAAAGCCAGGGGGAATTTTACATTGTCTATTAACTGGAAGGATGGAAAATTGGTGGAGTCAAAAATTTATGCCGGCCAGGGCGGGCTTTGCCGGGTAACTTCATTGCAGCCGGTAAAAGTGATGGAAGTGAAATACAAACCGGCACAGGGCGAAAATCCCAATGGCTTGAATACCGTTTATGGAAAACCGCCCTACCAAAAAAACAAGAATGTTTCATTGGTTGAACTGAAAATTAAAAAATCTTACTCCATCGATTTTGTAACGGAGAAAGGAAAAACATATACGATCGTTGCTCTTTAGTTGAATATTTTTTTGGCAAACCGGACAGGATTCCTGGGTTGTTAAACAAAATGATTTGTCATAGCATGAAAAAAATACAAATTATTCATTCTTTTTTGGGGTTTCTCCTCTTTTCGATTCCTGCCTTGGGGCAGGGGTTGAGCTGGACGGAAGTGGCGCCGGGGGTATGGAAAGGGATAGCCGGTAAGCCGGAAGCTTATGACCTCTTGAAAGCCGCCGGTCCTGTTCCCCAAATACAAGCCCTGGCGAAAATGGTTACAACGTCATTTCCTCTTTCGCAAAACGATATTTCAGGTGTAATCAGTGATGGGAAGACCTTTCTTCGTTTTCCCCTGGAAAGAGAGGAGCAGTTATTTGGTTTTGGATTGAATTTTCAAACAGTGCACCAGCGGGGTAAAATATTGCAGTTACATATGGACCATTATGGCGGTAGAGATAATGGCCGCAGCCATGCCCCGGTTCCCTTTTATGTTTCTTCGAAGGGTTATGGTGTCTTTATCAATTCCGCACGGTATATCAATGTCTATGCCGGGTCAGGAGTCAGGAAAGACAGTAAGAATCTCCCGACTGAAAAGGACCGGAACACTGATAAAAGCTGGAGTTCCAGGCCTTATTCTGATGCCGTGGAAATTCTCGTGCCCGCCGGAGGGGTGGAAGTTTATGTTTTTGCCGGGCCAACGACATTGGATGCTGTCCGCAGGTTTAATTTATTTAATGGTGGAGGTGTGCTACCCCCGCGCTGGGGACTTGGGTTTACACAAAGAGTGAAATCCTTATTTACTGCAGAAGATGTAAAGAAAGAAGCCAATGATTTTTTGGAGAAAGGCTATCCCCTGGATTTTATTGGACTGGAACCCGGCTGGCAAAGTAAATCCTACCCGGGAACTTTTGAGTGGGATAAAACCCGTTACCCGGAGCCGGCAAAGTTTGTGAAGGAAATGCTGGAGAAAAACATCCGCCTAAATTTATGGATCAATCCCTACGTATCAAAACAGGCACCTTTTTATAAAAGTATTTCACCCTATACAGGTTCACATACTGTATGGGTGGGTGAGGTACCTGATTTTACAATTCCCGAAGCAAGAAAAATATTTTTCGGTCAATTACAAAAGGGCCAGGTGGATATTGGCATTAGTGGATACAAGATTGATGAAGTGGATGGATATGATCATTATCTCTGGCCGGATCTGGCAAGCTTCCCATCAGGATTGAGTGCTGAGCAAATGCGGCAAACTTATGGGGTGCTGGCTATGCGATACAGCGCAGAAATGTTCCATAAAAAAAATCAGCGAACCTACGGGCTTGTAAGAGCTTCCAACGCAGGTGCTGTTTCATTTCCCTATGTGATCTACAATGATTATTACAACCATGAGGATTTTATCACTGCCCTTATCAACAGTGGATATGCCGGCGTATTGTGGACGCCCGAGGCAAGAGCATCCAAAACCGCTGAAGAGTGGTTGAGGCGATTTCAAACGGTTATTTTTTCACCCATGGCTATGATCAATGCCTGGTCAAGCGGCACCAAACCCTGGTCCTATCCTGAAGTAGCAGAACAAATAAAACAACTGGCTTTATTGCGTATGCAAATGATGCCTTACTGGTATTCGGAATTTGCCAAATATCATTTTGAAGGAACGCCCGTATTCAGGGGAATGAACCTGGAAGCAGGATTCAAGCAGGAACTAAAGAAAGAAGCCGGGAGCAGCAATTTGGAGGAGAATCCCTATGCAGAAGCTACCACCAAGGAAATTAAAGATCAATACATGGCGGGTGAATATTTATTGATCGCCCCTTTATTTACGGGGCAAAAATCAAGAAAGGTTGTTTTACCAAAAGGCAAATGGTACGATTTCTATACCGGGGACTATGCGGGTGACGGGGAAGTGCTGACAGTAACACCGGGTTTGGATAAGATCCCCGTTTTTGTCAAAGACGGTGCTATCATTCCACTGATGCCGCCCATGTTGCATGCACCCGGGCAGGGAGAGAAAGTGGATATTGAAATAAGGCATTATGGTGAAAAGCCGGGAAACTATTTGTTATATGACGATGATGGGGAAACTTTCAACTATGAAAAGGGGGAGTACAGCTGGCGGGAAATAAAAGTGGCGAAGGACAAAAAACAACAATGGAAGGGTATGATCTCAGCACCACTAAAGGATAAGCCGAACACGATAGGCAAATTGACCTGGAAGTTCATGACGGTTCGCCGCTAAGTCGCATTTAAGTTAACGGAACGATGAAATTTGTATTCATTTTCATACCAGTTATTTTTTCTGCTTGTTCTGCTCAGCAAAAAGCAGGAACAGCGACCCCTTTTCCTTATAAGCTGGAAACCGAGAAAGTGTTGCGTAACCAGGTATTGAAGGAAGCAGCATGGGCAGTGGAACAAGAACCGGTAACAGTCACTGCCCAATTTTCACCACGCAGTGCAGGCGGAAGGCATGATTTTTATAGTGAAGGCGATTACTGGTGGCCCAACCCCATCAGCGTTGATAGCCCTTATATCCAACGCGACGGCATGACTAACCCCGAAAATTTTGTGGCGCACCGGCATGCCATGATCCGGTTTAGCCGGATTGTTGGGGCATTGGGTTCAGCTTATAAAATCACCGGCGATGAAAAATATGTCAGGCAAGTGCT
>DASUMO010000402.1:0-11795 GCA_036277695.1 Chitinophagaceae bacterium | reverse complement strand
GACAAGAAAGAAGGTAAACTCTTTCTTTCAGGCCATATCATGAAGAATACGGATCACCATAATGCCTTTCTGCAAAACCCGCAGGTAGTAGCGGTATTTAGCGGACCTCACTCCTATGTTAGTGCCAGCTGGTACGAGGATAAACGACAAGCCAGTACCTGGAACTATATCAGTGTGCATGCCCGGGGACACCTGCAATTCACCGATGAAAACGCATTATTGACCATTTTGGAAAGGACGACCAATCATTTTGAAAATAATCCCTATTCAGGTGCTAATTTCCGGGATCTGTCTCCTGACTATGTGCAAAGACTGGCAAAGGCCATTGTGGCATTTGAAATTGAGGTGCAGCAAATAGATAATGTTTTCAAATTGAGCCAGAACCGGGATGAAAAAAGTTACGACAATATCATTCATAAGTTGGAGGAGAAAGATGGAGCAGGCTCATTTATTGCGGACCAGATGAAGGAACGCCGTTCAGCGTTATTCAAACAAGGATAGGAATTTTATCAAAGAATGGATTTAATTAGCACTCATGAAGTCGAAAACCGTTTTTCAATACACGCTGGCAGTTTTATGTTTTATGGCCGGATGTCATGTAAGCCAGAAATCGCAGCCTGCCATGTCAACCGCTTTTGACACCCAGGGTCATCGTGGCAGCCGCGGCCTGATGCCGGAAAACACTTTCCCGGCTATGAAGAAAGCGTTAGACCTGGGCGTTACTACCCTTGAAATGGATGTAGTGATCTCAAAAGATAAGAAAGTCGTTCTTTCACATGAACCCTGGATGGGTCATGAGATTGCCACCTACCCGGATGGCCGGTACATTAGCCCGGAAGAAGAGAGATCCCTGAATATTTACCAGATGGATTATGCCGAAGTGATGAAATATGATGTAGGTTCCAAACCTCATCCCCGCTTTCCCCAGCAACAAAAATTAAAAGTATATAAGCCCCTGCTCGGTGATTTGCTCGATTCCGTACAACGATATATGCAAAACACTTCAAGACCTTTGCCTTTTTTTAATATTGAAACGAAAAGCCAGCCAGCTGGTGACGGGATCTATCATCCCGCACCCCGGGAATTCGTGGACCTGCTGATGGCGGTTATTAATGAGAAAGGGATTGCTGAAAGAGTGATCATACAGTCCTTCGATTTCAGAACACTGCAATACCTGCACCGGGAATACCCTTCCATAAAAACGGCTATGCTGATTGAGGATTATGATAAACGGGGACTGGAAACCCAACTCAAAGCATTGGGATTTACTCCCGATTTTTATAGCCCCGCCTGGCAATTGGTCAGCCCTGAACTCGTCAAACAATGCCATGCCCTTCAAATAAAAATCATTCCCTGGACCGTCAATGATAAAGCTAAAATCGGGGAGCTCCGACAAATGGGGGTGGACGGGATTATTTCCGATTATCCCAATTTGTTCAATGAGTAACGAAGGAATTAATCGGGTTTCCCGTTTAACCAGTCCTGCGCATTTTTATAAAAAAGTTTATTCCTCGTTTTTTTTCCCAGTTTCATTTTTTCGATCAGCCTTCCGGGGTAATGTTCACCCAGCGGGAAAGGATAATCGCTCCCCAGGCAGATCTTGTCGTCGCCGAACAGGTCGATAAGATATTCCATCGCTTTCTTCTCATGTACCAGGCTATCCACCCAAAAATGACCCAGGTAATCCCGGGGATTTTTTTGATTGTCAACTGCCACTAAATCGGGGCGTACTTCAAATCCATGTTCAATCCTTCCCAGTGTAAACGGGAAAGATCCTCCACCGTGTGCAAATGCCACGCGGAGCCGGGGGAATTTTTCAAAAACACCACCGAAGATCATTGAGCAAATTGCGCGGGAGGTTTCAGCAGGCATGCCCACCAGCCAGGGCAACCAGTATTGCTGCATTTGCGCTTCTCCCATCATTTCCCATGGATGAACAAACAGGGCGCAACCTGCCTGTTCAGCTGCTTCATAGAAAGGAAAGAAAAGCGGGTCAGAGAGATTTTTGCCATTAATATTCGAGCCGATTTCCAGGCCGGGCATGTTCAGCTCCTTCATGCAGCGTTCCATTTCCCGGACCGAATAGTCAATATCCTGCAGGGGCACTGTTCCAATACCGATAAAACGGTCAGGCGTTTTTGCTGCAGTTTCAGCAATATGGTCATTAAAAAAACGGGAAGTTTCATAGCCATCGTCGGCATTGGCCCAGTAATTAAACAATACAGGGATGGTTGAAAGCACCTGGATACTTACTTCCGTATTATCCATTTCCCGTAAACGAATATCTTCCTGGTAACAGTTTTCCTCCACTACCCTGAATAACTTATCACCTTTCATCATGCAGGCCTGGCAGTTGCGATGTTCCAGGTGGATAAATTCTCCATACCCGAACTTTTGGGTCCAGTTGGGCATGGATGCCGGCATGATATGCGTGTGGATATCGATTTTCACAACAATTGTTGATAGGTGGCGGAAAAATGGTTGAGCGATAGTTTAACAGTAGCTAAATATAATTTAATGTAAGAACGAATCAGTAATACAACAATCTAACCATTCAACCACAATTCAACAACAGTTCAATTACCATTAAATTACTTTTTCACAGGCGGTTCCATTACGGTGCCGCATTTTTTACAGGTGCGCAGGTCCAGGTTTCCCCAGAATTTTTCCATAACGGGCGGTAACTGTTTTACGATATCTTTTACAAAGAGGCTATCTTCATGCAGTTTGTTGCCACAGTTCTCACAAAACCACATAAAGGCATCTTTCTCATCTTCCTCGTCTTCCCTTACTTTTTCAATCACAAGCCCAACCGTATTTGGTCCGCGTTGCGGTGAATGCGGGGTTTTGGGAGGAAGCAGGAACATATCACCCTCATTGATCGGAATTGAGCGGGGTTTTCCTTCATCAATAATTTTTAGTACAATATTGCCTTCCACCTGGTAATATAATTCCTCGCTTTCGTTATAATGGTAATCCTTGCGGGCATTAGGTCCACCTACTACCATCACGATAAAATTTTCCGCGTCCTTGTAAATACATTGGTTACCCACCGGGGGTTTTAACATGTCACGATGTTCGTCGATCCATTTTTTCAGGTTAAAAGGAGCCAGGACTGCCATAAAATTTGATTTTAATATTTCTCAATAATACGATTAAAATAATGTGCCGGTATCTGTTTATTGCTATACGTTGCCAGTCAAACTTGCTGTATACTAAACCCCGGTTCAGCAGGCAATTTAATTTTTCATAACCAATTTCCGGGTTAAACCGCGTCTACGAAAAATTACAACTTTTTACCGTAGGTTTGACGCTATGAATCTTTCACTTGAAAGTAAGAATGCGGTTATATGCGGCAGCACCCAGGGAATCGGGCTGGCCATTGCCGAAGAGCTGGCCTTGCTGGGAGCTAATTGTACGCTGATCGCCCGCAATGAGGAAGGTTTACAATCCGCCGTGCAAAGCCTGGATATCGCCTTGCGCCAGCAACACCAGTGGCTGGTTGCTGATTTCAGCAAGCCGGAGGAATTAAAAAAAGTGATCAGCGAGCATGTAGAAAAAACCCCGGTACATATTTTAATCAATAATACAGGCGGTCCGCCGGGCGGGCCTATTACCGAAGCAACGGAACAGGCTTTCCTGGACGCATTTAACCAGCACCTGGTCTGCAATCATATCATGGTAAAAGCAGTGATCCCTTCGATGAAAAAGGAAGGATTTGGCCGGATCGTGAATATCATTTCCACTTCTGTAAAAATTCCCCTGAAGAATCTGGGCGTATCCAATACAATAAGAGGCGCGGTTGCATCCTGGGCCAAGACCATGGCCAACGAACTGGGTGAATTCAATATTACCGTAAATAATGTACTGCCTGGTTTTACATCAACAAAACGACTCTCTACGCTTATTGACAATATTGCCAAAAAAGGGAATGTATTGGTTAAAACCGTGGAGGAAAATATGATGGGAGAAGTACCGATGAAGCGATTTGCCGATGCATCAGAGATCGCGGCCGTAGCAGCCTTCCTGGCTTCACCGGCTGCTTCCTATGTAAATGGTACCAGCATTCCGGTGGATGGCGGAAGAACAGGCAGTATCTGATAAAACCAGCATCTTATTTCAAACAGGACTGATGAAACTGGAAGTTCCATATCACGTAGAAAATTTTATCGGGGGCAACCTGGTTGGTCCGCTGAGCGGAAATTTCATCGACAATATAAATCCTGCTACCGGGGAGGTCTGGAGTCATACACCTGACAGTAACGAAAAAGATATCAATGCAGCTGTGTTAGCGGCGCAGAAAGCCTTTCCCGCCTGGAGCATAACCCCTGTGGAAACAAAGTTTAAGATCCTGAACAGGATTGCAGATTTGATCATTGAAAATCTGGAGGTATTGGCGTTGGCCGAAACCAACGATAACGGGAAACCGCTTTGGCTGAGCCGAAAAGTTGATATACCGAGGGCATCGGCGAATTTTCGATTTTTCGCTACCGGTATTATGCATTTTGCGGCGGAAAGCCATAGCATGGAAGACAGGGCCGTGAATTATACCCTGCGGCAGCCATTGGGAGTCGTTGCCTGCATTTCACCCTGGAACCTGCCACTCTACCTTTTTACCTGGAAAATTGCACCGGCGCTGGCGGCTGGAAATGTTGTGATCGCCAAGCCTTCCGAAGTAACGCCGGTGACGGCTTATTTGCTGGCCCGGATATGTAAGGAAGCAGGATTGCCGGATGGCGTACTCAATATTGTCCACGGCACAGGTAATATAACCGGCGAGGCAATTATTAAACATCCTGATATAAAAGCCATTTCTTTTACGGGCAGTACCCGGGCAGGCGAAAGGATTGCTTCGATTGCCGCCCCAAAATTTAAAAAGCTATCCCTGGAGCTGGGCGGCAAAAATCCCAATCTTGTTTTTGCAGATTGTGATTGGGAAAAAATGATGAAAACAACCCTGCAATCTTCCTTTAGTAACCAGGGTGAAATTTGCCTTTGCGGAAGCCGGATCCTGGTAGAAGAAAGCATTTATGAAAAATTCCGGGATGAATTTGTTGCAAAGACCCTGTCCTTAAAAGTGGGAGACCCCCTGGAAGAATATTCTCAACAAGGTGCGATCGCGAGTAAGCTGCACTTTGACAAGATCATGCGCTGTATTGATACCGCCCGGCAGGAAGGAGGTAAAATACTTTGCGGAGGCAAGTCCCTGAAGTTGGGAGGTCGTTGTGCTAATGGTTATTTCATTGAACCAACCGTTATCGAGGGGTTGGGACCTGAATGTCAAACCAACCAGGAAGAAATATTTGGCCCCGTTGTCACACTTCAATCATTTAAGACAGTGGAAGAGGCGTTGCAATTGGCCAATGCAACCCAATACGGGTTGGCTGCTACGATCTGGACCCAGGATATCAGCAAAGCCAACCGTGTTGCGGCAAGGGTGGAATCCGGAATTATCTGGGTGAATTGCTGGTTGCTCAGGGATTTGCGAACACCTTTTGGCGGGATGAAGAACAGTGGTGTGGGAAGGGAAGGGGGTTGGGAAGCCCTGCGCTTTTTTACCGAATCGAAAAATGTTTGTGTGGAATTGTGAGAAGATTTGAATATGGTTTAAAATAGGTTGCTGGTTGTAGCATATAGTTTAACAGGGTTTAATAATAGTTTAAAAGTGGTTCCGTATAGTTTTTCATAGTTTGATAGCAACCATTCAATAATTATTCAACTACTATTAAACAACCGTTCAACTACTGTTCAACCAGTTTCTAATAACTATTCAACAACTCAAACATCATGTCAGGCATCATTCATACCGATAAAGCCTCTGCTCCACTGGGAGCTTATCCGCATGCAAGAAGGGCAGGTTTCCTGCTTTTCTTATCCGGCATTGGTCCCCGGAACCATGCGGATAATTCCATCCCGGGCCTGGAACTCGATGCAGAGGGAAATATCCTCAAGTACGATTTTGAAGCTGAATGCCATTCTGTTTTTGCCAATGTAAAAGCTGTGCTGGAAGCCAGCGGAAGCAAATGGGAAAAGATGATTGATGTTACGGTTTTTCTCACCAACATGAAAAAGGATTTTCCTGTATACAATAAAATTTATGCTGAATATTTTAGCACCGTGCAGGCCTGTCGCACCACGGTAGAAGTAAAAAGTTTACCCACGCCCATCTCGATTGAATTAAAAGTGATCGCGATGGTCTAATGACCATTCAGGATTTGGTTGACTAACTATGACTTATCAGAATACGCTTGAATTCGCCCGGCAACTGGATGAAAACGATGTGCTGAAACCCTTCAGAAACCAGTTTTACATTCCACAACATCAGGGTAAGGAGAGCATTTATTTTACCGGGAACTCGCTGGGTCTGCAACCCAAAACGGCAGCAGGTTATATTCAGCAGGAACTGGATGATTGGGCAAGACTGGGGGTCGAGGGTCATTTTCATGCACGGAATCCCTGGATGCCTTATCATGAAATCTTTCCCCGCCAGTTATCGGCGATAGTGGGCTGCCTGCCCCAGGAAGTGGTTGTGATGAACCAGCTCACCGTTAACCTTCACCTGTTGATGGTTAGCTTTTACCGGCCAACCAGGCAACGCTATAAAATCATTTGTGAAACGCGGGCTTTTCCTTCCGATCAATACGCATTTGAATCGCAGGTACTGTTTCATGGGCTTGATCCTGCTGAAGCGATCATCGAGGTGGCCCCCCGTGATGGAGAGCAAATCCTGCGAACCGGCGATATCATTTCTACTATACAAACTCACCAGGATAGCGTTGCATTGGTTTTATTCGGCGGTGTAAATTATTATACGGGCCAGTATTTTGATTTGAAAGCAATCACCAATGCTGCCCATGATGTTGGAGCTTATGCTGGTTTTGACCTGGCTCATGCTGTGGGAAATGTGGAAATGAACCTGCATGATTGGGATATTGATTTTGCCTGCTGGTGTTCATACAAATACCTGAACTCAGGACCGGGTGGCGTAGCAGGCGTTTATATACATGAAAAACATGCCAGTAATACCGGCTTGCCCCGCTTTGCCGGCTGGTGGGGTTATACCAAGGAAAAAAGGTTTAAAATGGAAAAAGGGTTTAAGCCCATTCCCACGGCCGAAGGCTGGCAATTGAGTAATGCACCGGTTTTGTCAATGGCAGCACATAAGGCATCGCTGGATATTTTTGAAGAAGCAGGGATGGATCGTTTGCACCGCAAAAGAAAAATGCTGGCTGCCTTCCTGCATTTTATTTTGGAGGATATAAACCGGCGCCATCCCCAACAGGTGATTGAAGTCATAACCCCCCCGATGGAAGAGCAACGGGGTTGCCAGGTATCCATGCTAATGCTGCAACAAGGAAAAGAAATTTTTGATGCATTGATGAAAGCAGGTGTGATCGTCGACTGGCGCGAACCCAATGTGATCAGGGTTGCACCGGTACCCTTGTATAATTCATTTCAAGATGTATGGCAATTCGGACATATTATTGAAACGATCCTGAAAAATTAAATGAAAAAAGAAATAGTCATCGTGGGGGCCGGGCTGGTAGGTTCTTTATTGTCTATCTATCTCGCCAAACGGGGTTATAAAGTCAGGATATTCGAGCGGCGGGCTGATATGCGCAAGGAATCCATGGCTGCCGGTCGTTCCATTAACCTGGCGTTGAGTGACAGGGGTATTAAAGCCCTGGAACAAGTGGGTATCATGACAGCGATCCGTTCGATTGCTATTCCCATGCATGGAAGATTGATACATGGCATGGAGGGAAAAACAAATTTTCAACCTTATGGTAAAGAGGGTCAGTTTATCAATTCGGTGTCGCGGGGTGAACTTAATAAAAAATTGATGGACCTGGCCGAAGAGCAGGGTGTTGAACTATTCTTCCAGGAAAAATGTGAGAAAATTGACTGGGAAAAAAACCGGGTCAGTTTTTCGAATCCGGACAACGTGGATTTAAGGGAAGAAGGGTTTGAACTTTTGTTTGGAGCCGATGGCGCTTATTCGGCTGCACGCTTGCAACACCAATTGCAGCATGATCGTTTCCAGTATGAGCAATATTATATTGATTTCGGGTATAAGGAATTGACGATCCCACCCGGGAAGGGCGGTGTTTTCCAGATGGAAAAAAATGCATTGCATATATGGCCCCGGGGAAATTATATGCTGATTGCCCTTCCGAATACCGATGCGAGTTTTACCTGCACTTTATTTTTCCCCTTTGAAGGTGATCCCTCTTTTGCCTCCCTGGACAGCAGGGAAAAAGTAATGGCCTTTTTTGAACGCACATTTACAGATGTCTTGACGCTAATGCCCAACCTCGGGGATGAATTTTTTACCAACCCTGTTTCTTCCCTGGTGACGGTTAAATGTTATCCCTGGATCCGCGGGGAAAAATTCGCGCTCATCGGCGATGCAGCTCACGCCATTGTTCCTTTTTTCGGTCAGGGCATGAATTGCGGGTTTGAAGATTGTTCCGTCCTGAATGGATTGCTGGATAAATATCATGACCAATGGGAGCCTGTGCTGCAGGAATACCAGCATCTTCGCAAACCGGATGGGGATGCTATTGCCGAACTGGCCCTGAACAATTTTATAGAGATGCGCGATAAAGTGGCTGATCCCGTTTTTTTGTTGCAGAAAAAGATTGAGGCCCGCCTGCATGAAAAATTCCCGGATCAATGGATCCCCGCTTATTCACAGGTTACCTTTAGCCCCCATATCCGTTATTCGGAAGCATTAAAAAGAGGCCGGCAACAGGAAACCATTATGCAGGCTGTAATGAGAAGACCAGATGTGAAGGATAAATGGGATACCGAAAGTTTCCTCCAATCCATTATCGGCCAAATCTACTAGCAATGGTTTCCGGAATCTGGTTAGTTTTGCGCAGTTTTTACATTTAATCATTCTTGTTCATGACCCGCCAGCAACTTGTAGAACAGATCCGTAAAAAATCTTCCTATCTCTGTGTCGGGCTTGATACCGATATCACGAAGATCCCTTCGCATTTATTAAAGGAAACGGACCCGGTTTTTGCTTTTAACAAAGCCATCATTGATGCTACCCGGGATCTGTGTGTAAGTTATAAGATCAATACCGCGTTTTATGAAGCCCGGGGTGTCAGGGGATGGGAAGCCATGGAAAAAACAGTTCATTATATTGGCGATGAGCATTTCAAAATTGCCGATGCCAAGCGAGGAGATATCGGGAATACATCGGACCAGTATGCCAAAGCATTTTTTGAGACCCTGCCATTCGATTCGATTACCGTAGCACCTTATATGGGCGAGGATAGTATCAGGCCATTCCTGCAATATGAGGGAAAATGGGCCATCGTTCTTGGACTTACTTCCAACAAGGGTGCAAATGATTTTGAACTTCAGCCGGCGGGTGAAGCGCTATTGTATGAAAAAGTACTGACCACCGTAGCAAAATGGGGTAATCCCGGGAATCTCATGTTTGTAGTGGGCGCCACGCAAGCGAGTTCGTTTACAAAGATCCGGGAACTAACACCTGAACATTTTTACCTGGTCCCCGGTATAGGTGCCCAGGGAGGTAGCCTGGAGGAGATTTCAAAAAAAGCCATGAATAAGGATATCGGTTTACTTGTGAATGCCAGCCGTGCTGTAATTTATGCTTCCGGTGAAAAAGATTTTGCAGGCAAGGCCCGGTTAATAGCCCGGGGATACCAGGAAGAAATGCGGGCTTACTTATAGCGAATAATCCGGCCTTTTCCTCAAGTAGGTGAACAAACTTTCCAATACCTTTGCGGCTACCAAATTCGATTGCACTATGGCGGCCCGTACAGACCTGTTTACAAGCCCGGATTATTTCAACGTAGATGAATTATTGACCGAGGAACAAAAGCTGATCAGGGAATCAGTACGATCCTATGTAAAAAAGGAAATTTCCCCCATCATTGAAGATTATGCGCAAAAAGCAGAATTCCCCGAGCAGATCGTAAAGCAATTAGGTGACCTGGGTTGTTTTGGACCAACCGTCCCGGTTCAATACGGGGGTGGCGGTCTGGATTATATTTCCTATGGATTGATGATGCAGGAATTGGAACGTGGAGATAGTGGTGTTCGATCCACTGCCTCTGTCCAGGGTTCGCTGGTCATGTTCCCGATTTACCAGTACGGCAGTGAAGAGCAGCGAAACAGGTTCCTGCCCAAACTGGCCAGTGGTGAATGGCTGGGCTGTTTTGGTCTTACCGAACCCAATCATGGCAGCGATCCCAGCAGCATGTTATCGAATTTTAAGGATGCCGGTGATCATGTGATCCTGAACGGTGCAAAAATGTGGATCAGTAACGCTCCTTATTCCCAGGTTGCCGTGGTTTGGGCCAAGGATGAAGCGGGCGATATTAATGGATTGATACTGGAAAGAGGAATGGAAGGATTTACCACCCCTACTACGCATGGCAAGTGGAGTTTGCGGGCTTCGGCAACCGGTGAACTTGTATTTGACAATGTAAAAGTGCCCAAATCGAATATATTACCCAATGTAAAAGGGCTTAAAGGACCTTTGAGTTGCCTGACGAAAGCACGTTACGGCATTGCCTGGGGCGCAGTGGGCGCGGCAATGGATTGTTATGATACTGCCCTGCGTTATTCAAAAGAGAGGATACAGTTTGATAAGCCGATCGGCGCTTTCCAGCTTCAGCAAAAAAAACTGGCGGAGATGCTGACGGAGATTACGAAGGCCCAGTTACTGAACTGGAGACTGGGTGTTTTGATGAATGAAGGAAAGGCAACGCCGCAGCAGGTGAGTATGGCCAAACGGAATGCCTGTGAGATAGCTGCGGATATTTGCCGCGATGCGCGACAGGTATTGGGCGGAATGGGTATTACAGGTGAATATTCCGTAATGCGGCATATGATGAACCTGGAAAGTGTGATCACGTACGAAGGCACCCACGATATTCATTTATTGATTACGGGAATGGATGTGACAGGATTTAATGCATTTAAATAGGCCCCGCCCCACCTCTTGATGGCGGGCTAAAGAAATTTCTGGAAAGATGATAATTCATTTTGTTTACAATTTTACAATACCTCCCTTTCGGAGAGGTTGGGAGGTCCGGTTATGAAAATCTTTCTCATAGGATTTATGGGCTCCGGCAAAACCCACTGGGGTAAGCTGCTGAGCCAAAAACTTAACCTGCCTTTTTTTGACCTCGATGAACAGGTAGTAACACATGAAGGAAAGCCGATCGCGGAAATTTTTGCAGACAGCGGGGAAGAATATTTCCGCCTGCTGGAGAAGGATACCCTGCATATCATTTCGGAAAGCCATGATAGCTTTGTTATGGCCTGCGGCGGAGGTTCTCCCTGCTATTTCAATAATATTGATTATATGAATCGCCAGGGGACTACAGTCTGGATCAATACCCCAATAGAAGTATTGTACCAGCGGTTGATCGGGGAAAAAGAGCAGCGGCCCCTGATCCGGGGACTTAGTGATGAACAACTGCGTGGATTTATCATCAAGAAATTTTCTGATCGCAAGATCTATTACGAGCAGGCCAGTGTGATGATGGAAGAAGAACCGGTGGAACTGGAAAAACTCATTGAAAAAGTATTTCATGCTTAAGCGCTTTCTCACGGCGGGTGCTGTTTTCGGGGGACTTGCCATTGCCCTCGGTGCCTTCGGGGCACATGGACTCGAAAGGATCACCGGTGATAGCAAAATCATCCATGGCTACCAGACAGGCGTGCAATACCAGGTATATCATGCGCTGGCCCTGTTGCTTGTCGCTTTACTTTCCGGGAAAGTTTCTCCCAAATGGATCCGTTGG
>DASUMO010000401.1:0-3372 GCA_036277695.1 Chitinophagaceae bacterium | reverse complement strand
AAAGCGGTTTTAATAATTTCACCAGCTTTCATAAATACTTCAAGCTCATCACCAGCAAAAGCCCCCTCACCTACCAGCGGGAGTTTATGGGACAATTGACAGCTTAGGAAGGCAGATGTTGACGATGCGAATTGCTAAAATAATTGAATAAACAGGCAACCTGCGGGAGGCCTGTTTTTCTATAAGCCGTTTCTTTGTCTCAACACATACTACTATTGCTATATGAAAAATTGCCTGTTTGCCTGTATTTTTATCTCCCTTTCATTTTCTCTTTATGGCCAGGCTGGCAAACAACTCATAATTGAGACAAAACATACAGCGCTCGTATTAACGATTGGTAATAATCTCCGGGTATACCAATCCTATTTGGGCAGGAAACTACCGGTTTCAGAATATGCGCCAATGAAAGGGGGAAGGGAAGCTTATTTAACAGCCGGGATGGAAAACCAGTTCGAACCCTCTGTCAGAATGATTCATTCAGATGGAAACACTTCACTTGAATTGAAATACCTGTCACACAAAACTGCAACCAGGGATAATATCACCACTACAGACATTACGTTGAAAGATCCTGTTTATCCCGTAGAAATATTGCTTCATTACAAGAGCTATTTTAATGAAGACATATTTACAACATGGACTGAAATAAAACATGCAGAACCAAAACCCGTATTACTTACCCATTATGCTTCTTCTCTCCTGCATTTTAACGCAAATGAGTACTGGCTCACGCAATTCCATGGGGATTGGGCAAGAGAGATGAATATGGTAGAAGAAAGACTGACCAATGGAATTAAATCCATTGAAAGCAAATTGGGAACCCGTACCAATTTTTACCAGACACAGGTCTTCTTTCTTTCCATTAACAAACCCTCCACCGAAACAGCTGGTGAGGTGATCGCAGGCACCCTTGCCTGGACCGGCAATTATAAATTTGTTTTCGAAACAGACCAGCGAAACGGACTGCGTGTTCATTCAGGCATCAATCCCTATGCATCCGAATACTATTTACAACCCGGGGAACGGTTCACTACCCCTGAATTTATTTTTACCTACACCGAAAAAGGTAAAGGTCTGGCCAGCAGGAATCTTCATCGCTGGGCAAGAAACAATGCCATACTTGATGGAAGGGCCCCAAGAATGATTTTATTGAATAACTGGGAGGCGACACATACCGATTTTACAGAGAATCGCCTGCTTGAATTATTTGATGAAGCAAAAAAATTAGGGGTTGATCTTTTTTTACTGGACGACGGTTGGTTCGGTAATAAATTTCCCCGCAACGATGATAAAGCCGGCCTGGGTGACTGGCAGGAGGATAAAAAGAAACTACCCTCTGGACTTGGTTACCTGGTCAAAGAAGCCGAAAAGAAAGGGATCAAATTCGGTATATGGCTGGAACCGGAAATGGTAAATCCGAAAAGTGAATTATATGAAAAACACCCCGAATGGATCCTGAAACTGCCCAACCGGGAAGAAAATTACGGCCGCAATCAATTAGTGCTGGACCTGGTCAATCCCAACGTGCAGGATTTTGTTTTCTCTATCGTGGATGGTATGATGACTAAATATCCGGGTATTGCCTTTATCAAATGGGATTGCAATCGCAGTATGACCAACATGTACTCGCCTTATCTCAAGGAAAAACAAACGCATTTGTTCATTGACTACAGCAGGGCATTGTACAAAGTAATGGAACGGATCCGGGCAAAATACCCGCATTTGCCCATAATGCTTTGTTCAGGCGGGGGTGGGCGTACTGATTATGGCGCCATGAAATACTTTACCGAGTTCTGGCCAAGCGATAATACCGACGGGCTGGAAAGAATTTTCATTCAATGGGGCTATTCCTATTTCTTTCCGGCAAATATCATTGCTTCGCATGTCACCAGCATGGGGAAACAGCAATCCCTGAAGTTCAGGACGGATGTTGCGATGATGGGGAAAATGGGATATGATATTCGGGTCAATAATTTCACGCCCCAGGAACTTCAATTCAGTATTGATGCAGTAAAAACTTATCGAAGAATCAGCGAAATAGTCTGGCTGGGAGACCTGTACCGGATTATTTCCCCTTATGAAGAGAACCGGGCAGTATTGATGTATGTGAATGATGATAAAACCAGGGCCGTGCTATTTAATTATTTTACACATCCCCGCAGGAAGGATATTTTTACACGGGTAATGTTACAGGGGCTTGACCCTAACAGGAAATATCGTATAACAGAGATCAATTTATTTCCCGGCACCAAATCCCAACAACCCGACAATGATAAAGTTTATAGCGGTGATTACCTGATGACGATCGGCCTGAACCTGGCACCCGGACGAGTCACCGCGTTGAGCAGTAATATTTTTGAATTAACCCAAGAATAAGATCGTAACTGTAGTGTTCAAACAGGCATTGAAAAATATTTTATATGCAATACGTGGTAGTATTCCTCATGATTATTGCTTCGGGCATCCTGAATGCCCAGGAACATAGGCTGGAAAAAATATGGGAAACCGATTCTGTAATAGCGGTTCCTGAATCGGTCCTGCCGGATGCTCAGCGAAATATCCTATTCATTTCCCTGATTGACGGGACAAGCTGGAATGCGGATGGCAAAGGCGGCGTAGGGAAATTGAGCCCGGAAGGAAATATTATAGATACAGTATGGATTACCGGGCTGAATGCGCCAAAAGGAATGGGCCTACTCGGCAACCTTTTATATGTGGCAGATATGAGCCAGGTAATTGTGATAGACATCCAAAATGGAAAAATAGCAAAGAAGATTGCGGTTGACAGTGCACAGGGGCTGAATGATGTCACTGTTACTGATAAGGGGATTGTATTTGTTTCTGATTCGAGAATTGGGAGAATATGGCGTCTAGAAAAAGATAAACCTGAATTATTCATGGATAGTTTAAGGGGAGTGAACGGACTTAAAGCAGTCGGCGATGACCTGTATATTGGTGGGGGAAAATCATTCCTGAAGTATGGTCCTCAGAAACAAATCACCCGGATAGCGGAATTGCCGCAGGGCATAGATGGCATAGAACCGGTTGGTAACGGCGATTTTATTGTTAGTGCCTGGCCCGGTTATATTTGGTATGTATATGCAGATGGCCGCTTTGAAACCCTACTGGAATCACACCAACAAAAAAGGAATACGGCCGATATTGGTTACGACCAACTGAAGCGAATACTGTATGTTCCCACTTTCAACGCAAAAACGGTTGTGGCCTATACCCTGAAATAAGTTTAAATGATGAAGATGATAAAAAAAAAGCTATGGCTGGGAATTGTAGTCCTGGCCGGTATTTCATCACCAGTGGCTTCCCAAACGAAAAGCAACAATAATAGCAACGCCGAGATTGTTGTAAACAACT